>JAKOSS010000789.1 GCA_029777145.1 Acidobacteriota bacterium
ATCTGTCCGGCGCGTACTTCGTCGATCTCAATGACGACTTGGCCGACATTGGACCGGATGCGGCGGTCGGCGGGCGGCATCCGCTTCCGACAATCGGGAGGTTTTCACAATTGCTGCAAAGACTCGGCATCACGCCGACGAGCCGCATCGTCGCTTACGACGACAAAAACGGGGCGAACGCCGCGGCCCGGTTTTGGTGGATGCTGCGGGCCGCCGGGCACGAACATGTTCAGGTTCTCAACGGAGGTTACGACGCGGCCATCGCGGCGGGTGTACCGGTTCGTTCAGGCGAAGAAGCGCTCCCGGCAGCCTCGGACTTCAGCTTCGACGATTGGAAGTTGGCGACCGCCGATATCGATGAGGTCGATCGGGAGCGGCAAGGCGCCGATTCGCTGGTCATCGATGTCCGTGAGAAGGATCGGTTTGACGGGATCAGCGAGCCGATTGATCTGATCGCCGGTCATATTCCGGGCGCGATCAACGTGCCGTTCGCGGACAATCTCGATGAGCAAGGCTTTTACCTCTCTCCGGAAAAATTGCGCGAGAAATACTCGGCGGTTTTGGGATCGCGACGGTCCGAGGATGTCATCGTTCATTGCGGATCCGGCGTCACCGCCTGCCACACGCTCCTGGCCTTTGATCACGCCGGATTCGGGATCCCGAAACTCTATGTCGGTTCGTGGAGCGAATGGTCGCGAAACGATCGCCCCAAACAATTAAAGACGCGATCTTAGGTCACCCATTCTAGCGACGCCGGAATGTTCTTGGTCTCTGACAGGGTCAAACTAATTTGCCGATGCGGCGTTGATAGCCGCAGGACGGTCCCTGACAGGGACCGAGGTAGTAGCGTCGGGTGCAACCCGACGACCAGGCGGCAATGACAGCTCCGTCCCTGAAGGGGCGCATGTCAAATGTGTCATCGCCTGCCATCGCCGCTTCCCGTCAGGCCATACCGCTTGAATTTAGTCCAATGTTCGACGGCATTTCGTATCGTTTTGTCGATCCACGTGATATTTTTAGAACTGCATCTTTTACGCGAAAATTCAGGTCGAAAGTCGAGGTCAATTCTGAAATGACAGCATTATTCCGTTTTGTATTAGCCGCTATGTTATTCGGCGCGATTTCGGTTGCGTCGACGTTAGGAATAGAAGGACGTGAAGGCCGTTCGAATGACGAACGCGACAACCTGTATGCAGGGCTGCGGTGGCGTAACATCGGACCGTTTCATGGCGGGCGCATTTCCGCCGTGACGGGCGCGATCGGGCAGCCGGGCGTCTATTACGTCGGCACTCCCGCGGGCGGTGTCTGGAAGACCACGAGCGCGGGTGTCACCTGGTTTCCGATCTTCGACCAGTTTCAGAACGTCGACAGCATCGGCGCGGTTCAGGTCGCGCCGTCCGACCCGAACATCGTTTACGTCGGCACCGGCGATTCGGTCGGCGGATCGAGCGGCGACGGGATGTATCGATCGAACGATGCCGGCAAGACTTGGACGCATATCGGACTTGAAGACACGGTCAAGATCAACAAGATAACCGTTGATCCGAAGGATCCGAATATCGTCGTGGCGTCAACGCAGGGCGATGCCAAGCACGACGGCCGCGGTATCTACCGCACGACCGACGGCGGCAAAACCTGGGAAAACACGCTCCGGCCTGAAAACGCGAACGGTACCCGCGATCTTGAATACGCGTTTGACATGCCGAACGTGATGTTTGCGACCGCGCAGGGCTCGGGCGGCGGATTCGGCGGCGGATTTGGCGGCGGCACGCAGCAAGGTCCGAACGGCACCGCCCTTTTCAAGTCGACCGATACCGGAAAAACCTGGGCGAAGATCGACACGCTTCCGCCGTACACCGGGCGGATCAGTGTGGCGATCGCGATGCACACGAACGGGCAGCGGATCTATGTGATCGGCAATCCGCCGCAGAGCCCGTCCGGGCTTTACCGGTCTGACGATCAGGGCGCGACATGGCAGCACATGGCGGTCGGCGATACCCGCGTCGGCAACGGTCAGGGGGCGTTCAGTTCCGGAGTTTGGGTCGATTCGCAGAATCCGGACATTCTCTATACGGTCAGCACCTATGTTTCAAAATCGACCGATGGCGGCAAGACGTTCAATGTTTTCAAGGGCGCGCCGGGCGGTGAAGATCCGCACGACATTTGGATCGACCCGACGAACGGACACCGAATGCTCTTCGGTTTTGATCAGGGACCGGCCGTAACGCTCGACAACGGGAATACCTGGAGCGGCTATTACCAGATACCGATCGCGCAGCTCTACAAGGTTGCAACCGATACTCGATACCCGTATTGGGTGATGGGTTCGCAGCAGGACACCGGCGCGGTCATGACCCGCAGCCGCGGCGATCTCGGACAGATCACCAATCTCGACTGGTATCCGCTCCAGTCTTCGGAATTCGGAACGGCCGTACCCGATCCGCTCAAGCCGACAACCATTTACGGCGTCGGTTACGGACTGGGACAAGGCAACGGGATGACGAAGATCGACATTGAAACGGGTCAATGGGGAAACGTCGCTCCGAATTTCGGCGCGGACAGAGACATGTACGTCGAGGGACGTGATTTCTGGAAGCGCTTCGATACCGTCTTTGAACCGCGGGCGATGTACGTCGGTTACAACTGCATTTTGGTGACGCGCGACGGCGCCCAAACGTGGACTCCGTTCAGTCCCGATCTGACGGGAGCGAAGGGCCAGCCGATGGCGCCGTGCGGAAAGGTTCCGGAGACACCGGCGGCAACACCGGTGCCGGGCACCCGTCCGGTTCCGCGCGCTTCGATCTCCGATTTCTCGATCTCGACGGTCAGGAAAGGCGTGGTTTGGACGGGCAGCAGCAGCGGACAGATCTACAACACCATGGACGCCGGAAAAACGTGGAACAACGTCACGAATTTCACGGATCTGCCGGCGAACGCCAATTTCGTTACCGTCGAAGCGGGACATAACGACGTGAATACGGCATACGTCGTCGCCAATATCGGCGGCGGACGCGGTGCGCCGCAGCCGGCAAACGACGAGCACTACATCTATCGAACGCACGACGGCGGAAAGACCTGGACCCGCATCGTCAACGGACTTCCCGTTGATGAGCGAACGGGAAGTCAGGTTCATGTGCTCCGCGAGGATCCCAAACAGCCGGGATTGCTTTTCGTCGGCACTGAAACGACCGTGTTTGTTTCGTTTGACGACGGCGATCACTGGCAATCGCTTCGCCAGAATCTGCCGAGCACGTCAATCCGCGACATGGTTTTTCACACCAACGACAACATGAACGACCTCGTCATTTGCACCTACGGCCGCGGCTTTTGGGTGCTCGACGATATGAGTCCGCTGCGCGAAGTTGCCACGAAAGCTCAGCAGATCGCGGCTGCTCCCGCGTATCTTTTCAAACCCGGAGACGCCATTCG
>JAKOSS010000790.1 GCA_029777145.1 Acidobacteriota bacterium
AGCTGAATCGGACCGCGCCGCGGGCGATCTCTTCCGGAAACCCGAGCGCGAGGATCACGGGCGAGGGCTCGATCGAGCCGGAACTGCAGGCCGATCCGGTTGAAACGGCGATCCCTTGCATGTCGAGGTTTATCAGCACGCCTTCGCCTTCGACGCCGTCGAAGATCACGTTTGCGATACCGGGAGCGCGCGGCGCCTGAGCGCCGCAAACGATCGTTCCCGGAATGCGTTCGAGCAATCCTGATTCGAAGCGCTCGCGGATTTTGCCGACGCGCCCCGGCTCGGAATTCAGGTCCGCCATGGCGATTTCGCAGGCTTTTCCGAAAGCCGCGATCCCGGCGACGTTTTCGGTTCCGGCGCGGACGGCGCGTTCCTGGCGTCCGCCGATGTTCTGGGCATGAAGCCTTGTTCCACGGCGGACATAGAGCGCGCCCACGCCTTTCGGTGCGTTGATCTTGTGTCCCGAAAATGTCATCAGATCGCACCCGATCGATTCGACATCGACGGGGATCTTTCCGACCGCCTGAACCGCGTCCGTGTGAAAGCGAAGTTTCGCCCCCGAATCCCGTCGCACGCGGATCACCTTGCCGATCTCTTCGACCGGCTGGACGGTCCCGATCTCATTGTTCACTGTCATCACGGAGACCAGGATCGTCGAATCGGATATCGCCGCCGCAACGGCGTCCGCGCTCACCCGGCCGTTCCCGTCGACCGGAACCTTCGTCAGCCGAAAGCCGTTTTCCTCAAGATCGGCGCAGACCTCCGAAACAGCCGGATGTTCGACGGCCGAGACGACGATGTGATCGCCGTGCCGGCGATTGGCTTCGGCGAATCCGCGGACGGCGAGATTATTCGACTCGGTCCCGCCTGACGTGAAGATGATCTCGGCCGGTCGGCAATTGATCAGCGCGGCCGCCTGATGCCGTGCGCGATCGATCGCGGACCGCGTCTCCTGGCCGTAATGATGGATGCTGGAGGCGTTTCCGAAACGCTCGGTCAGATACGGCATCATCGCCTCCAAAACTTCGGGAGCAACCGGCGTCGTCGCGGCGTTATCGAGGTAGATCCGACGAAACATGAAGACGATTGTAGCGAAGTTCGGGACGGGACGTGAACCTCGACGGTCACGGCCCGCCTGAATCGACCGCCGGCGCGTGACGAATTGCCGCCGCAACGCCGGTTTTGGCTTGATCGTGAGGGCTCATTCCGTTTGAACTGGCAAGCCGCGATAAGATAAAGTAAAGCTTCGGCGCGAAAGGGTGCCGAAAAGGTTGAAAAGAATGGATTTTGTTACCAAAGAACTCTTCAAGCGGTACGCGAGCATCGTCGTCGGACGGCCTATCTCGCCCGTGTTCCTGAACATTCTCGTGACGAGCGTGTGCGACATGCGCTGTACGCACTGTTTTTTCACGGATGAACTCGATGACCGGCCGCGAAAGAAGCTGCAGATGAAGGCCGATGAGATCGACAAGATCGCAAGCACCCTCGGCGGAAATCTCGGGATTCTCGTGCTTGCGGGCGGGGAACCGTTCACGCGCAAGGACCTGCCGGCGATCGTCCGCTCGTTTTATGAACACAACAAGCTTGACTCGGTTTATCTGATGAGCAACGGTCAGATCCATCAGCGGATCTTCCCGGACGTGACGCAGATTCTCGAAGAATGCCCGAATCTGAATGTCACGGTCGCGCTCGGCATCGATGGATTGAAAGACGCGCACGAAAAGATCAGGCAGAAAGAGGGAAGTTGGGACAAGGCGATTCACACGGCGCGGACACTGCAGCAAATGAAGCACGAGCAATATCCGCGGCTGGACATCCAGACATGCACGTGTGTCATGAATTCGAACCAGGATACGATCTTCGAATGGTACGACTTCCTCAAGTATGATCTGAAGCCGGACAAGATCAACATCAATTACATCCGTCCGCCGTCGAAGGATCCGAACGAACTCAATTTCGATCCCGCCCGCTATGCCAAACTTTCGGACATGATCCTTGAGGACACCCGAAGTGCGGCTCTCAAGAACGTTTACGGCGGCAAGTCAGGCTATTTCAAGGCGGCGGTCGACATTTATATGCACGACCTGATCACCAAGACCGCCGAAGAAAACAAGGCGCAGCTCAAGTGCTACGCCGGAAGCGCCGGCGCGGTGATCTATGACAACGGCGCGCTTTCTTCATGTGAGAACAAAGCAGACGTTCTGAATCTTCGCGATTACGACTGGGATTTCCAGTCGGCGTGGAAGACGGACCTGATGAAGGAGCGGCGCAAGGAAGCTGGAAACGGTTGTTACTGCACGCACGAGTCGAACTGTTTCTATCCGAGCCTGCCGTTCAATCTGAAGCACTTGGTTCAGATCAAGAAACTTGAAAAGGAAATGAAGAAGGCGTCGGAGAAGATCAAGTCCGACGCGCAGCATCCGGAGGGCTTGGCCGTCAAGGCCTGATCCGGGACACGCGATTGAGTTCCTGACGGACCGATCCGCTCCGTCCGTGACTGAGAACGCGATGCCCCGCAAACGACGATCGATGCCGCAGAACACCCCGAAGATCCTGATCATTTCGTCCGATACCGGCGGCGGTCACCGTTCGGCTGCGCAGGCGATTGCCGACGGTCTGAACAAGTTCTGGCACGGGAAATCGTTCGCGGTGCGCATCATCAAAGCCGTCGAGGAATCCCACCACATCACCGAAAAGCTCGTCAACGTTTACAACTGGGTGCTGCGAAACAAGCAGCACTGGATGAAATACCTCTACTGGATCATCAATAAGTTCAGGCCTGAGACCCGTGAGTTTTTTCACCGGCGATGCATCGGCTATGTCCGGAACATTTTCGAGAAATGGTGTCCGCACATCGTCGTCAGCGTTCACCCGCTGACGCAGCATATCTTCGCGAAGATCCTGAAAGAGTTGAAGCTTTCCGATCAGATCCCGCTCGTGACCGTCGTGACCGACCCGTGCTACGGATTCTGGAAGGGTTGGGCATGCGACGACGTGTCGCTGTATCTGGTGGCCAACGATGATGCCCGGAGGCAGTTGATCGACTACGGGATCGCCCCCGAAAAGATCAAGATCTCGGGGATGCCCGTTCATCCGAAATTTCATGAGGTTGACGAAACGGATGCTCAGAACGTGCGGCGCGCTTACGGACTGAATCCGGAGAAGTTCACCGTCTTCGTGAACGCCGGTTGGATCGGCGGCGGGAACATTCCGCAGATCTTTCGCGAACTGGTGCGCGGCGATCTCGATGTCCAGGCGATTTTCCTCGCCGGCAGGAACGAGGAACTGAAGCGGGAGGCGGAAGAGATCGCGCGGCACGCCAAATTCCCGGTCAAGGTGATCGGCTATTCCGATGAGATCGAAAAACTGATGCAGTCGGCGAATGTCATGGTCAGCAAACTCGGCGGGCTCACGACCTTCGAGGCGCTCGCGTGCAAGCTTCCGATAATCGCCGACACGACAACGCCTCCGATGCCCCAGGAAGCAGGAACGGTCGCGCTCCTCAAATCACGCGGCGCGGGAATTCTTCTTGAAAAGTCCTCGGATATTGTTCCGGCGATCAGGGATCTATTGGCCGATCGCGGCAAGTACGACATGATGCGCGACGCTACCGTCGGCATGACCATTCCGAATTCAACCCGCAACATCATCGACGAGATCGGCGCGTTGCTTCCGCCCGAAGCCCGCGTCGCCAATGCCTAGAGTTCAGGCGAAACGTTGACGCCCTCGGGGGAGAGATCGCCCATCGGACGGCCGTCGGAATTTGTGACTATCACCATCTCGATCTTCGTCGGCGAATTGATTCCGGTAAGTTTTCCCAGCGCATCCTTTTTCTCGTTTTCCTGAAGTGATTCCCAACTGTCGTTGGTTACAACGAAAAGCGTGCCTTTGTGGCGATACGCGCTGACGAAATGCTCGCCGGACGGGAGTTCCGCCGCATTCAACTGTTCGACATCGTCCGACCGGGGAATGTTCTCGTCCATTTGGTTCGCGAAGAACCACGCCGCTCCGCACAGAACACAAACGACGAGCGTCAATGCCATCAGCCAGCGATTGGTACGGTGCGGCGCTTCGATCGCGGGCGTGACGGCGACCGACGATTTGACGGGGGCCGCCGTGCGTTCGGCTTCCTGAGCCTTTACCAGGCCGAGATGGTGATTGCTGAAACGGACGATCGTCCGTTCGAGTTTCAGGCGAGTCTCGAAGAACTTGTTTGAAACGAACAGGAGACGGTTCTGTGTCGTGCCCTGAGAGTGCTCGAGCAACTCCTCGAGAACCTCGCCGAGGTCGAGCGATTTCTGAAAAACGCGTGACAGTTCCTCAAAGACCGCCTGGCTGACATCTTTCGGCTGATTCAGTTCGTGCGTGCACATTTCGTCCGTCAGGAGGATCACGCGCAGGACATCGCGGCAGATCCGGTCGATGTCCGGATCCTCGTTCTTGATGAAATCGTTGAGATCGATGGTCCAGAGCGTCTTTGACTTCTGCGTATATTCACGAAGCATTCGGACGTCCGGTTCGGGTTCGTCGAGCGTCGCGAGCAGGTGTGCGAGACGTTCGGTCGCCGACGTCGGTTCGATCGGCGGAACCACGCGCGTCGTTTCCGTTAGCTCTGCATCGGGCATCGAATGTCCGCAGACGACGTTCAGCAGGTCCCAGATATGGCTCGCGTCCTCACGCGCCGACGACGAGTCGTGAAGTTCGGATTCTTCCCGAAGCTGCGTCAGAATCTCGGAAACGCGGATTTGGACATTCGGCGATGTGTCGTGAAATGCGCCCGCGAAATCGAAGGATG
Source organism: Acidobacteriota bacterium (assembly GCA_029777145.1). Next base: position 4,796 of record JAKOSS010000790.1, read on the forward strand.
CGCTCAACTTTTCACCGAGATTCTGATTCGCCCGCGTCAGCAGGTCGTTGAAGACGTTGCCCAGCAGTAAGTTGCACTCAACCGAAACGGCGGCGACCGCCGGATCATAAAAGACGTCGCCGAGTTCCCGTTTGTAGGCGCGGAGCCGATCGAAGATGTTGCTGCGGATCAGATCCTCGAAATCGACGAGCATCTCGGCTTCAAGCAGGAATTCCTCGAATCGCGCGACGGCGCCATGGACTTCATTCGTCGGGGCGGACGGTGCGAATTCTTCGCCGTCCCATTTCGTGAACAGATCGGTCAGTTCCGCGATCCGCTCAACGCGGCCGTTGCGCGCCTCGCGACGCGAATGGTTGACAGTGCTGAAGAGTCGGGTGAGGACAAGATCGAATTTGCTCAGATGTTCGAGCCGGTTTTCAGATCCGCGGTAGAAATAGGCGAGCGCGA
>JAKOSS010000791.1 GCA_029777145.1 Acidobacteriota bacterium
GATGCTCGTGCGGACGCCGGCGCGCACCGCCTCTTCGAGAAATTCGTCGCCGTCGGCGCGGGTGTTGTTCGCCACCGAACGGATCACGCGCTCGCCGTAGATAAGCTTGTATTCGAATTCGGGGATCGGGGACATATGGATCCCGCCGAGGACGAGGACGCCGCCTTTCCTCAATGCGGCGAGCGCGGGCGGAACGATGTCGCCGGCGGGCGCGAAGACGATGCCGGCGTCGAGCGCGACCGGCGGAACGTCGTACGTGTCGCCGATCCACGTTGCGCCGAGTTCCGAAGCGAGGGCCGCATGGCGTTCGCGGTCCCGCGTCATGACGTAAACATGCGCGCCGCGAAAGCGTGCCAGCTGGATGGCGATATGCCCGGCCGCGCCGAACCCGTAGATCCCGAGACGTGCACCCGTCCAGTCCCTGATGCCCGTCAGTCTGAGCGCGCGATAGCCGATGATCCCGGCACACAGGAGCGGCGCCGCGTGCTCGTCGGCAAACCCCGCCGAGATCCGGTAAAGATAGTCGATCGGCGCCGAAACGTATTCGGCGAATCCGCCGTTCCGGGACCAGCCGTTGAACTCGGGGCGGTCGCACAGATTTTCGCGTCCGGAAAGACAATAGAGACAGCTTCCGCAGGTCGAAGCCAGCCAGGCGGCACCGACCCTTTCGCCGATCGCGAACTTCCCGACCGCGTCGTCGCCGAGCGCGACGATCGTGCCGACGATCTGGTGGCCGGGAACGACGTTTCCCTTCCGTCGCTCAAGTTCGCCCTCGCAGACATGAAGATCGGTCCGGCAGACCGCGCAAACTGAGACCCGCACGAGAACCTCGCGCGGGCCGGGCCGGGGGATCGTCAGGGTTGTCAGCATCAAAGGGCGTTCTTCCACCGGACGGGCCGCCGGCAGCACGAACGCCCTCATTTCGTCTTTGATGTTTTCCTTCACGGTCTAAGCCGCCGCTTTGACCGACAGGTCCTTGACCAGTTCCGCGGTCTCGAATGCCGGCGCGTGACGGGCGATGTCGGCCTGGGCCACAATACCGAGCAGGTCCCCGTCCTTGCTGACGACGACCACGCGGCGGATCTGGTTATTCTCCATCACCTTCACGCATTCTTCAACACTCGCGTCGGGCCTCACCGTGACGACCATTTCGGTCATCACTTCCCCGGCGATCATGTGCAGCGGATTCTTGTTGTGCGCCATCGTCCGGAGGACGAGGTCACGGTCGGTGATGACGCCGACCGGCGCCATTCGGCTTTCGCTCTCGACGACCGGCACGATGCCGCAGTCCTTGTCGGCCATGATCTGGGCAACGTCGTGGAGACTCGTTTTCACGGTTGCGAACACGGGTTCCGTTGTCATTATTTCTGCAACGTTCATATGATCTCCTTTGTCGACCCTGCGGTCGCGATTGTCCAAAATAGTTCGGGGGAGGCAGTGAGGCGCGGCGCGCCGGGGCGACGCAGCCCTTTATCTCAATATCGGCCGGCCGATCGCGACCGGATCATGGCGCCGCACCGAAGCGCGTTCACCCATCGCGTTCAACGAATGCATCAGCAGCAACGCCGCCAATGTCATGAAAAAACTGATCAATCGGCTCATTTCGGCTCCTCCTGCGCCATCCGCCCCAACCAAACCGCCGAAACGGTACGCACCCGCCCTGATTCTTCGCCTGTTTCAGGAGCAACTCGCGTTCCTGCCGGCGTTTGGACCGGACCCGATTGATTCTGCGTGACTTAGCGTGACGCGCAGGACACCGGCGGAGCACTTCTTTCGGGTGGACTCGCCCACCCGCCGCGCAACTTTTCACGGCGCGCGCCGAACCGTCCCGACGTCCGGGAGACGGTCTCGCGCGCCGGCTTGTCCGGACCGGGAACCGAAACGCGGGCGTCGGCCGAAAAATAACGTCCGGCGCGTCAGGATTTGGTGTAAAATCGCCGGGTTCCGAAATAGCAATGTTCGACCGAATCGTTCAAAGTCACCGTCCGGCAGCGCTCGTCCCCGTGATCTGCGTCCTGCTCGGAATGATCGCGTCGGTGGTGGCGGAGAGCCCCTCGTTCAAGGTCTTTACCACCGAGAACGGATTGGCTCACGACACGGTCAGACGGATCGTCCGCGATTCGCACGGATTCCTGTGGATCTGCACGTCGGAAGGCCTTTCACGGTTTGACGGCGCGCGGTTCACGAATTTCTCCCAGGATCAGGGTCTCCCGCACCGGCGGGTGACGGATTTCGTCGAACTCCGCGACGGCACGTATCTCGTCGGAACGAGCGACGGACTCGTCGTCTTCAATCCCAACGGAAGGCCGTATCGCTGGAATATCCTCGAATCGCGGCTCGAGCAGACGTCGGACGAACCGCCGATGTTCCGGACCTACGCCCCGCAGACGGACAGCCCGTACAAAAAGAGCGTCACAAGCATCGCCCAGGAGCCGGACGGGACCGTTTGGGTCGGCATGGAGAACGGGCTTTTCAGGCTGACGTCAACGGCCGGAGAACCGCAGTTCGAGGAGGTCCCGCTTGACGCCGGCCGCGCCGTCGGGGTCGGCCGCGTCATCCCGTATTCAAAGGGCGGCGTGGTCGTCGTCGGGAGCGGAATCTACCACGTTCTTCGCGGTGAGGTCCGCCGGATCTCCGACGAGGGCGCATACACCGGCATCGAAGACCGCGACGGGCGGCTGCTCGTCGGGGCGGGCGGGCCGCCGGACGGCCTGCGGGTTTTCGAATTCGACGGCGACCGCTTCCGCGAGACCCGGAGGTTCACCCGAAAGGACGGACTCGCCGACGATACGCATATCCGCTCGGTCTTTCAAACATCCGACGGCCGGATCTTTCTCGGCGGCGATCTGATCGGGATCGTCGAATTCCGCCCCGACGACGGCTCCGGCAAACCTCGGTTCCGGACGCTCGGCAGCGACCGCGTGCTCGCGCTCGGCGAAGACCCGGCCGGCAATCTCTGGGTCGGGACCGAGCGCAAAGGTGCCTGGCAACTGCCCCGCAGCGGGTTCGTCCGGTTCGGCGAAGCGGAAGGGCTCAGCGGAAGCGCCGAAATCGGTTCGATCTACACGACCGCCGAAGGC
>JAKOSS010000792.1 GCA_029777145.1 Acidobacteriota bacterium
CAAAACTGCTCGATTTCGGGATCGCGAAGATCCTGAATCCCGAACTTGCGTCAGACTCGATCGATCCGACCGCGACATCAATGCGGATGATGACGCCCGAGTACGCTTCGCCCGAGCAGGTCCGCGGCGAGGCGGTGACGATCGCGAGCGACATTTACAGTCTCGGCGTTCTGCTTTACGAACTGCTCACCGGCCATCGCCCATACCGGCTCAAAAACCGCGCGCTCCACGAGATCGCACGCGTCATCTGCGAGGAAGAACCCGACAGTCTCGGATCGAGCCTGACGCGCGACGACAACCTCGTGCCGACGAGCGATTCGGAAAAGATCACGGCGGATGAGATCTTCGAGAACCGCGGTTCGGATCTCGAATCGCTGCGCCGCGAACTTGCCGGCGATCTCGAGCGGATCGTCTTCAAGGCGATGCGCAAGAATCCGCTCGAACGCTACAAGTCGGCGGCGGACTTTGCCCAGGACATCCTTCATTTTCTCGAGAAGCGCCCGGTGATGGCGGAAGACTTCTTCGCCTCGTCGATCCGCATTCCGCGCCCGATCACGCGTGATCCCGAAGGCGAGCTCTCGATCGCGGTGCTCCCGCTGAAACTTCTCGGTGGAGGCGTGCGCGAGGATACGGGCGACGAATTCCTCGGGATCGGACTCGCCGACGCGCTCATCACGCGGCTTTCGAACATTCGAAGGATCGTCGTTCGTCCGACGAGCAGCGTCCTGCAGTTTGCCGATGTCGGCACCGATCCGTTCGCCGCGGGACGGGAACTCGGCGTCGATTTCATTCTCGACGGCAATATCCGTCGGGCCGGCGATCGGCTGCGCGTGACCTTGCAGTTCCTGAGCGTCGCCGAGAACGCCGCGCGTTGGGCCGAAAGTTTCGACGAGCGTTTCCTCGACGTTCTTGAGATCGAGGATTCGATATCGGAACGCGTCGTAAAATCCCTCGTTCCACAGCTGACCGGCGAGGAGGAATTGCAGCTTCACAAACGCGGCACGAACTCGCCGGAGGCCTACGAAGCTTATTTGAAAGGCAGATTCTATTGGAACAGGTTCACGCCCGATTATCTTGCGAAGGCGCAGCTTGAGTTTGAACGCGCGATCGAACTCGATCCGGATTATCCGCTCGCGCTTGTTGGGCTTGCGGACTCGTATCTTTGGGGATGCATCTACGGCCTGAGACCTTCCCTCGAGGCATTGGCGAGCGCCGAGAAACTCAGCCGCCGGGCGATGGAACTCGACGAGAACCTCGGTGAGGCCTACGCTTCACTGGCGCTCGTCGCGCAAAACCGCGGCCAATGGGCGGAAGCCGAAAGCCTTCATCTCACGGCGCAGCGACTGAGCCCGAATTATCCGCAAACCTACGAGTGGTGTTCGGCGCTTTTGATCGGAATCGGACGGACCGAAGAAGGAGTACGTCAAAGCCGGATCGCGAACAAACTCGATCTGCTCTCGCCGCGAACAAAGACACTTCACGCCTGGGCGATGTATCAGGCGCACCGGTTCTCCGAAGCTCTGGATCTCGCGCGCGAGATCTTCGATCTGGATCCGGGCTATCCGCAGGCGTATTTGCAATCGGCCGTTAACCTGCTGGCGATCGGCGAGCGTGAAGAAGGTCTGGACCGTCTCCGGCAGTTCAACGAGATGATCCCCAATTCGGCGATGGCGAAGTACATGCTGACCTTCGCGTTGGTTGAAAACGGGCTTCCCGAGGACGCGAAAACTTGTGTCGACGAGATCGAATCGATGGCCGAGTCGGTCTATGTAAAGCCGTACTTCCTGGGGATGGCGTACCTTGCGATCGGGCGGATCGACGAGGCGTTCGAGAAATTCAACCAGGCTGCGCAAGAGAATGACCCGTGGATGGTGTGGTTCGCGACCGAGCCGATGCTGCGTGTCATCCGAAGCGATTCGAGGTACTTCGAGATCCTGCGACGGATGAACAATCCGGTCGCCGTAGGTGAACCGTCGCTTGAGGCAAGCGACACGGGAAGCAAAACATCGATCGCGGTGCTCCCGCTCAAGATACTGCATACCGGCACGGCCGGCGATTCGCACGAGGAATTTCTCGGGATCGGACTCGCGGATGCGTTGATCAACCGCCTAAGCGGCGTGCGCCGGCTCATCGTTCGACCGACCAGTTCGGTAATCAGGTTCGAAGGGCAGACGGATCCGTTCGCGGCCGCGTCGCAATTGGAAGTCGGATACGTCGTCGACGGATCTCTGCGTCGTGCTGGAAATCGGATCCGGGTATCGATCCAACTCTTGAGCGCGTCCGAACGGACGACCGTTTGGGCGAAATCGTTCGACGAGGATCTGACCGACGTTCTGGCGCTCGAAGATTCGATCTCGAAACAGATCGCCGAAGCGCTCGTCGTCAAGCTGACGGGCAACAGCCACGATCGTGTTGCGAGCCGCGGAACGAACAACGCCGAAGCGTACGAAGCGTATCTGCGCGGACGATTTCACTGGCACCAGTACACCGCGGACGGGCTCGCCAAATCGCTCGTCGCGTTCTACGAAGCGATCGCCCTTGACCCTAATTTCGCGCCGGCCTATGCCGGCGTCGCGGACTATTACAATTTCCTCAGCATTTTCGGGATCATGTCTCCGGCCGAGACGTTTCCGGCGGCGAAGGAAGCCGCGCTCAAGGCGGTCGAACTTGACGATAGCTTGGCCGAAGCTTACACGTCGCTCGCCGTGATCGCGCTCGGATACGAGTGGGATTTCGACGCCGCGGAGAATTATCTCAAGCGCGCGATCGAGCTCAATCCGAATCTTTCCGAGGCTTACAACTGGTTCGGTCAGTTCTATACGGTGCTCGGACAACATGATCGCGCTATCAAGTCGATGGAGAAGGCCGAGCGTCTTAATCCGCAGTCGGCATCGCTCAGCGTCGCGCACACCATCATTTTGCGGAATGCACGCCGGACAGACGAGGCGATCGCCAAACTACGCCGCGCGATCGCGCTTCACCCGAACAATCCGACCGCGCTCGCCGGATTCGGATGGTTCATTCGTGACATTGATCCGCAGGAGGCGATCGCGAATTGCCGGAAGGCCGTCGAGCTCAGTCAGCGCCAAAGTCTGCCGGTGTATGCGCTTTCGTACAGTCTCGCGGTTGTCGGAAAAACGAAAGAAGCGCGCGATTTGCTCGCCGAACTCGACGAACGGCGCACGAAGCAGTATGTTCCGCCGATCTACAACTCGTTGATTTACGTCGAGTTGGGCGATCGCGAAGCGGCGTTCGAATGGCTTGAACGCGCGTTCGACGAGCATGATTATTGGGCGGCTTACGCGCGCGTCGAACCGCGCTTCGATCCGATCCGCGACGATCCTCGTTTTATCGCGCTCGCCGAACGCCTCGGACCGGTCCCTGACGATGAGATCCATCAGTCGCAGGTCGCGACGAAGATCCTTTCGGTCGAAACGCGCGATCCGAAAACCGTTGAAACAGCGGAGGTTACGCGG
>JAKOSS010000793.1 GCA_029777145.1 Acidobacteriota bacterium
CCGATGCTGCGTGTCATCCGAAGCGATTCGAGGTACTTCGAGATCCTGCGACGGATGAACAATCCGGTCGCCGTAGGTGAACCGTCGCTTGAGGCAAGCGAGACGGGAAGCAAAACATCGATCGCGGTGCTCCCGCTCAAGATCCTGCATACCGGCACGGCCGGCGATTCGCACGAGGAATTTCTCGGGATCGGACTCGCAGACGCGCTGATCAATCGTTTGAGCGGCGTACGCCGGCTCATCGTTCGACCGACGAGTTCGGTAATCAGGTTCGAAGGGCAGACGGATCCGTTCGCGGCCGCACAGCAGCTGGAAGTCGGATACGTCGTCGACGGAAATTTGCGGCGCTTCGGACGGCGGATCCGGGTATCGATCCAGCTTCTGAGCGCGTCCGAACGGACGACGGTATGGGCGAAATCGTTCGACGAGGAACTGACCGACGTGCTGGCGCTCGAGGATTCGATCTCGAAGCAGATCGCCGAAGCGCTCGTCGTCAAGCTGACGGGCAACAGCCACGATCGTGTCGCGAGCCGCGGAACGAACAACGCCGAAGCGTACGAAGCGTACCTGCGCGGACGATTTCACTGGCACCAATACACCGCGGACGGGCTCGCCAAATCGCTTGTCGCGTTCTACGAGGCGATCGCTCTCGATCCGAACTTCGCTCCGGCCTACACCGGCGTCGCCGATTATTACAATTTCCTGAGCATCTTCGGGATCATGTCGCCGGCCGAAACATTTCCGGCGGCAAAAGAGGCGGCGCTCAAGGCGGTCGAACTCGACGACACGCTCGCCGAAGCTTACACGTCGCTGGCCGTGATCGCGCTCGGTTACGAGTGGGATTTCGATGCCGCGGAAAACTATCTCAAACGCGCGATCGAGCTCAATCCGAATCTTTCCGAGGCTTACAACTGGTTCGGTCAGCTCTACACCGTGCTCGGAAAACACGACCGCGCGATCAAGTCGATGGAAAAGGCCGAGCGGCTGAATCCGCAGTCGGCATCGCTCAGCGTCGCGCACACGATCGTCCTTCGGAACGCCCGGCTCATCGACCGGTCGATCGCGAAACTCCGCCGCGCGATCGCGCTTCATCCGAACAATCCAACGGCTCTCGCCGGTTTCGGTTGGTTCATCCGAGACATTGATCCGCAGGAAGCGATCGCGAATTGTAGGAAAGCCGTCGAGCTCAGTCAGCGCCAAAGTCTGCCGGTGTATGCGCTTTCGTACAGTCTCGCGGTTGTCGGAAAAACGAAAGAAGCGCGCGATTTGCTCGCCGAACTCGACGAACGGCGGCAGAAGCAGTACGTTCCGCCGATCTACAACTCGTTGATTTACGTCGAGTTGGGCGATCGCGAAGCGGCGTTCGAATGGCTTGAACGCGCGTTTGACGAGCATGATTATTGGGCGGCTTACGCGCGCGTCGAACCGCGCTTCGATCCGATCCGCGACGATCCTCGTTTTATCGCGCTCGCCGAACGCCTCGGACCGGTCCCTGACGATGAGATCCATCAGTCGCAGGTCGCGACGAAGATCCTTTCGGTCGAAACGCGCGATCCGAAAACCGTTGAAACAGCGGAGGTTACGCGG
>JAKOSS010000794.1 GCA_029777145.1 Acidobacteriota bacterium
AGGATCGTGAAACCGAGTTTGTGGAAATCTATCGCGACCGCGGCGTCGAATCGCGAACCGGCCGAGATCGCGAGTCGGAGCGCGCCGCCGAAGCCGTCGTGGATCTTGCCGAAAAGCTTTGGTCCGAGATTGACGCCGAGCGTGTCACGGGCGAATCCGTTCGCAGCGAGCATCGATCTGAACAGTGCCCTGACCGGTGCCGGTTTTGCCGCGACCGCGTCGAAGATCTTCTTGTGAAACAGATACCAAAGCCGCGGAACCGTCGTCAGGATCGTCGGTTTGAAGGTCTTCATCGCCTTCCCGAGTTCGTCCGGCGAGAGTTCCTTGAGATATCCGACCTCGCATCCGAGCGTCGAGGCGATCCACATGTTGACGATCTGAAGATAGGCGTGAAAAAGCGGTAAGAGACTGAGGATCTTTTCTTCAGGCGCGAGCTTGATCATATCGTCGATCGCGTCGAGTTCGGCGACGATGTTGCCGTGCGTCAGCGGGACGCCTTTCGGTGTTCCGGTCGTTCCCGACGTGTACATCAACAACGCGACGTCGTCGCCCTTCGCGTTGGGCACTTGCGAAGCAAAATCCGCCGGCACGTCTGTCGAGAGCCAGTCCTCGAAATGTTCGATCGAACCGTTCGAGCCATTGCCGCTGACGCGCCATGCGACCGCCGGGATCGAGCGTCCAAGGCGTTCGCCGATCTCGCGGTGGCGTTCGATCTGGTTCGGACCGAGGAAGACGAGTTTCGCCTCGGAATTCTCGATGAAATTCGAGACGGTTTCAATCTCGCCGTTCGGATCGATCGGGACGACAACCGCGCCGAAATACAGCGATCCGAGATACGCCGACGCCCAGCACGGATGATTCTCACCGATCAGCGCGACGCGATCTCCGAATTCGACGCCGTGTTGCTTGAGATTGAACGCGACGGCGCGGATTTGGCGCAGGAGTTCAGCGTACGTGTAAACCTCGTCATCGACGCCGACGATGCGCATCGCGACGCGCTCGGCGTGACGCTCGCACGAATCGACGAGTCGCTCGCAATATGATTCGGGTTTTACGCTGAAGTTGTAGTCCATCGCGTTATTTCAGGCCGCGCATTTCAAGCTGCGCATTCCAAGCTTCGCATTCCAAGCTTCGCATTCCAAGCTTCGCATTCCAAGATTTCAAGCTGCGCATTCCAAGATTTCAAGCTGCGCATTTCAAAATCTCAAGCTGCGCATTCCAAGCTTCGCATTTTTTGAATCCTGGAATGCACAGCCTGGAATGCACAGCCTTAAATCTTGAAATTCCCAGCCTGGAATGTCCCAGCCTGGAATGCCCAGCCTGGAATGTCCCGCCTGGAATGTCCCGCCTGGAATGTCCCAGCCTGGAATGCACAGCCTGAAATCTTGAAATTCCCAGCCTGGAATGCACAGCTTGGAACGCACAGCCTGGAATGCACAGCCTGGAATGTCCCGCCTGGAATGTCCCGCCTGGAATGCACCGCTTGGAATGCACAGCCTGGAATCTTGAAATGTCCAGCCTGGAATGTCATCGCTTTTTCGGAACCCGCAATTTCAATGCCGCGGGAATTATCTCGAACGTCGCCGGAAGTTTTCCCGGCAATTCGCCGTCGACCTCGATGTTGATCTCTTCCGAAGCCGTGACGACGACTTTCTTCGCGTGCGACGCTTTTACTTCGGGCAGCGTCAGATGCGTTCCTCCGTACAATTTCCACGCGTTCAGCAGTATCTTGCCGGTCTTGATATCGCCGATGTTGACGACGTCGAACACGCCGTCCGACAGGCTCGCGTTCGGAGCGATCATCATTCCGCCGCCGAAAAAGCGCGCGTTGCAGACGCAGAAATTCACCGTGTTGAGCGGCTTTTCCTCGCCGTCGTCGAGGCTCACCTTCACTGTCTTCGGGCCGAGATCGAGGACTTCCTGCAGCGTCGAAACCGCAAAATTCGTCTTTCCGCGAAGAAAGCTTTTCGGAAGCCAGTCGAGAAATCGCGTCTTCTTGACCCGTTCGATGATCGCCGCCGAAAGACCGAACGAGGAAACATTCAAGAAGTAACGGCTGACCGGTTCGCCGTCGAAATTCCGGAAAGTCACGCGACCGACGTCGATCGTTTTCGTTTCTCCCGTTCGCAGTTCGCGCGCCGCCTCGCGTTCGGTGTTCGAGATGCCGACCGCGCGCCTGAAATCGCCGCCGGTTCCCGACGGAAGGATGCCAAGTTCGACGTCCTTGCCGCTTTCGAGAATTCCGTTCGCGACCTCGTTGATCGTGCCGTCGCCGCCGCAGGCGATGATCATCTTGCGTCCCTGTTCGGCGCCGCGTTTGGCGATCTCGCTCGCGTCTCCGGCGTGTTTCGTGAACGCCACCTGGAACGGTCCGAAGTGGACGCGGAAGTCGGCCGCGATCTCGGCCCAGCGGTCCTTCGTCGAGCCGCTCGCCGATTTCGGATTGACGATCAAGAGCGGCAACGCGGCGTTGTCGCCCGAAGGCAAAATTGTCTTGTGTCGTTTCAGCAAGATCGGAAGCCGCGAGTCAAGATTCTCGGAAAGCGTTTGCGGATTATTCGCGGCATCTTTTGTTTAGCTTTTTTCCGAGGTTTAGTCAATCGGAATCCCGCCGGCGCGGTCGTCGTGCAGGCTTGTTCCCGACCCGATCTTCCGCTGGTTTTCGAGGGCGAACGATCCGGTGCGGTGCCATGGCATGGGCCATCTTGAGCCTTGCGCCGGCGAGCGTCGGTGAGTAGGTCACGGGCGGGATCGTGTCATTGCCGACGACGCGCACAGACCACACCGAGCCTTTGTCATTCATTCGCAAACTGAACGACAGCGTGCCCGCGCCGTCAATGTCGAATTCGGCGATCGGGTAAACAACGGTTCCCCAACTTTGGGATTCGAAATTCTTCATCTCGATCCCTTGGTCGAACGTCGACACGTCAAACGTCGCAAATGCGTTTACCCGTCGGACGTCCGGGACATCAAACCGAGCTTCGACTCCGTCGAATGCCGGCGACGTTACGATTGAGCGGAAATCCATTTCGGAGATGACCTTCGGTTCCGCGAGCATTTCAATCTGTTTGCGATCGCCAAGCGGAACGTTCAGCGGGAAGTGAAGACGAATTGAGCGGAGATATTCCGTCATGACCGGAACTCCCGCCGGAATCTCCCGGTCGAGCAAACCGAAGTGTACCGGTACGGCGAACAGTGAAAGCTTCTGCGGGATTATCACGCCGCCGGGAGCCAGAAATCGCGTCCGAAGATCAACGAACGAATCGACGGTTGCTTTGCCGTACGCGCTTGAGCCGAAAAGTTCGCTGACGATGACATCGAACCGTCCACGCAAACGGACATCGTCAGAGCGTCCGTGGACGATTTCGATGCGGTCCGCGACACCGTTCTCCTGTGCGTGTTTGAAAATCAGCGGGATCAGTGCCTCCTGCATTTCGACCGCGACAACCCTGCGGGCGCCGAGCTTCGCCGCGAGTATTGCCCACGAGCCGGCTCCCGAACCAATATCGAGGAACCGCGTCGTTTCGGTCACACGATTTGTGATCGCACGGGTTAGCAGAGGGTTGCGTACGGCATCGGAAAGCATCGTTTCGTGGAAACCGATTACACCCGGAAGCGTTGCCGTAAAGTGTTCGTCGGCAAGTTCTTTTTTTGACTTCTTTTTCATCGGATCGATTTGTGTTTGCTAATGCCGACCTTTGGCATCGGTCCGGCAACCGTTGGAGTGTACTCAATTCTGAGGGATTTCGGGTGAATCTCAAAATCAGCAAGGACGGTCTGATCGGGACGCGCACTCGCGTTCCGATAATCGTATGACTTACGTTCTGACAACATGGACGAATCAGCGTGCCTGTTGCTAGAATTTACTACGGCTTAACAACTCATTCGAAGGAAAAACAACTTGCGAATTGCCGTTCTTTCCGCGGAAGCGGTTCCATATTCGAAGACCGGAGGCTTGGCCGACGTCGCGGGCGCGCTGCCGAAGGCGCTGCGACAAGTCGGCGAGGATGCGTTTCTCATCACGCCGTGCTACCTGCAGACCAAGGGTGAATATCTCTGGCACACCGCGGTCCACGATCTCAACGTCCCGTGGCGCGGCGGGATCTATCCGGCGAAGGCTTTTTATTCCGAGTCGAACGGCTCGCCGACGTTTCTGATCGACGCTCCGTCGTATTTTCACCGCGATTCGATCTATGGTTACAAGGAAGATCATGAACGGTTCGCGTTCTTCAATCACGCCGCGCTCGAACTGATCAAACGGATCGGTGTCGCGCCCGACATCGTTCATCTCAACGACTGGCATTGCGGGTTCGCGGCCGCCGAGATCGCGCATCTTCGCTATTGGGATCCGTTCTGGCGAAACGTCCGCACCGTCTTTTCGATCCATAATCTCGCGTACCAGGGCGGATTCGACGCCGGTGAACTTTGGAAATTCGGGTTCTCTTCCGACTTCGAGCGGAACGCGTTCGCCTTCAACGGCTACGCTTCCGCGATGAAAGCCGGCCTCGCCGTTTCGGACATGCTCTCGACCGTTTCGCGTACGTACGGACGCGAAATGCAGACGTCGGAGAACGGCTACGGCTTGGACTGGCTGCTGCGGCAGCGCTCGAACCGCCTCGTCGGGATCGTCAACGGCGTCGATTTCGACGTCTGGAATCCGGAAACCGATCCGGCGATCGCGGCGCATTTCAACAAGGACGACATGTCCGGAAAGCTCGAATGCAAACGCGCGCTTCTCGATCAGTTTTCGCTGCCGGTCGATCCCGAGCGTCCGATCTTCGCGTCGATCACGCGGCTCACGTCGCAAAAGGGAATCGAGCTGATCCAGCAGGTCGCGGGTGAAATTCTGGCGACCGGATCGTACATCATCTCGCTCGGATCGGGCGACAGCGCATACGAGGATTTCTTCCAGCGTCTGCGCGATCATGCGCCGCGGCAGGTCGGGATCTTCCGCGGATACAACGAAGATCTTTCGCACAAGATCGAGGCCGGCGCCGACATGTTCCTGATGCCGTCGCGGTTCGAGCCGTGCGGGCTCAATCAGATGTATTCGCTGCGTTACGGAACGGTGCCGATCGTCCGCGCCGTCGGCGGCCTCGAGGACACCGTCCGCGAATTCGACGCCGTCTCCGGAATGGGCAACGGCTTCAAGTTCCGGGCGTTCCGCGCTGACCGTTTTCTCGAAAAGATCTACGAAGCGCTGTTCGCTTACTACGACAAGGACGCATGGAGAAAGATGCAGTTCAACGGGATGAGCGAAGACAATTCTTGGCAGAACGCGGCGCGCAGGTACGTCGATCTGTATCGCATGGCGCGAAGTTGAGCTGGTTCTGATGGCAAAAAAAGCACTCATCACGGGAATTACGGGACAGGACGGCAGCTATCTTGCCGAAGATCTCCTCGAACGCGGCTACGAGGTCCACGGACTCGTCCGGCGCGTCGCGCTCGAAGATCCGAAACGCCGTTTCACGCGGATCGCGCACATCCTCGACGACATCGTTCTTCACCCGGCGAGTCTCGAGAATTATCCGAGCATCTTTCACGTCGTCAGCAAGACCGATTTCGACGAATGCTATCACCTCGCGGCGCAGAGTTTCGTCGCCGAGAGTTTCGCCGACGGGTTCTCGACGATGAACACGAACATCAACGGCACGCATTACATGCTGGCCGCGCTGCGCGAATTGCGTCCCGGTTGCCGATTCTACTTTGCCGGTTCGAGCGAGATGTTCGGCAAGGTTCACGAAACGCCGCAACGCGAGACGACGGCCTTTCACCCGCGCAGTCCGTACGGGATCAGCAAGGTCGCCGGATTCGATCTGACGCGCAATTACCGCGAGGCGTACGGGATGTATTGCTGCAGCGGAATTCTTTTCAATCACGAAGGCCCGCGGCGCGGGTTTGAGTTTGTCACGCGGAAGATCACGAGCGGCGTCGCGGCGATCAAGTTCGGGCTCGCGAAGGAGCTCCGGCTCGGGAATCTCGACGCGATGCGCGATTGGGGGCATGCCGCGGACTACGTCAAGGCGATCTACATGATGCTTCAGCAGGACGAACCCGACGACTTCGTGATCGCCACCGGCGAAACGCATTCGGTCCGCGAATTTTGCGAGATCGCATTCGATCTCGTCGGTCTTGATTACCGCGATTTCGTCGTCATGGACGAGCAGTTTTATCGCCCGGCCGAGGTCGAACTCCTGATGGGCGACGCGTCGAAGGCGCACGAAAAACTTGGCTGGAAACCGCGCTATACGTTCCGTGAAATGATCGCCGAGATGGTCGAGGCGGACGTCGAGCAGATGTCGAGGTCGCTGCGTGAAAAATAGTCGCGAAACGGCGTCTTCCGAAA
>JAKOSS010000795.1 GCA_029777145.1 Acidobacteriota bacterium
AATTTGTTACGCGAAGGATCAGCGGAGAATTTCTTGAGAAGGCGATCGACCCTTTCGTTTCAGGCGTTTACGCCGGTGACCCGCATGATCTGAGCATGCGTTCTGCGTTTCCGAAACTTTTCGAGATGGAGCGCGATTTCGGCAGTCTGATCATGGGAACGTTCCGGCGAAAGGTCGAAAAACCCGATCCGAACTTTCCGCGCACGTTTTCATTCAAAGGTGGTTTGAAGACGCTGATCGATGCGATGGCGGCCGAAGTCGGCGACGATCTGCGGCTCGGAACCGCCGTCGAATCGATCGAAGACGGCTTCGAGGTCAACGGTGAGGAATTCGATTCAGTAGTCGTTTCGACCCCGGCAAACATCGCTGCGGATCTCATCGAAGGTCGCGATTCGCGCCTTGCAGGCGTTTTGCGCGACGTTAATTATCCGCAAGTGGCGGTCGTTGTCCTCGGGTTCGATTCATCACAGATCAGAATGGATCTTGACGGATTCGGATTCCTGATCGCGAGCAGCGAGAAACGCCCGATCCTCGGAACGCTTTTTCATTCGGCGGTCTTTCCCGAACGCGCGCCCGACGGTATGCAGCTTTTGATGACGTTCGTCGGCGGCGTCCGCGCGGGCGACAAACTCGATTCTCAGACCGACGAAGAACTGACGGCGACCGTCGTCGAGCAATTGAAAGACATCATCGGTGTTTCGGGCGAGCCGAAATTCGTCCATATCAAACGCTGGAAACGCGCGATCCCGCAGTACCGGGTCGGATATGAGAACGTGACCGAGGCGATCGCAACATTCGAGAACGCGAATCCAAGAATCTATTTTTGCAGCAATTTCTATCGCGGAATCTCGATGAGCGACTGCGTCAAAAACGCCTTCGAGACCGCGGACCGCATATCAACAAAATGAGATACCCGAATTTTCCGATCACAAGGATGCGCAGGCTCCGCAAAACGGGCGCGCTGCGCGACATGTTCCGCGAGACATCGCTTTCGAAGAACGATTTCATTTATCCGCTGTTCGTCGCCGAGGGCGAGAACTTCAAGCGACCGATCGGGTCGATGCCGGACGTTTTTCAAATGTCGGTCGACAACATCCTGCGCGAATGCGGCGATCTGCTCAAACTCGGCATTTATTCAGTGCTGCTTTTCGGGATCCCTGATTTCAAGGACGACGTCGGATCGAGCGGTTATGCGTCGAACGGGATCGTGCAGAAGGCGACCGCGGCGATCAAAAGGGAATTTCCCGAGATGATCGTTGTCACCGACGTCTGTCTGTGCGAATACACCTCGCACGGGCATTGCGGCGTCATCGAACACGAATACGTGCAGAACGACGCGACGCTCGAGTTGCTGGCGAAGCAGGCGCTGTCGCACGCCGAGTCCGGGGCCGACATCGTCGCGCCGTCCGATATGATGGACGGCCGCGTCGGCGCGATCCGCAGCATTCTCGACGCGAACGGCTTTCACGAAACTCCGATCATGGCCTATTCGGCGAAATTCGCGTCCGGATTCTACGGTCCGTTCCGCGAAGCGGCCGAAAGCGCGCCGAAGTTCGGCGACCGCAAATCGTATCAGATGGATTTCGGAAACCCGCTCGAAGCGGTCCGCGAGATTGAACTCGACATCCAGGAAGGCGCCGACATCGTGATGGTCAAGCCGGCGCTGGCGTATCTCGACATCATCCGCCGCGCCCGCGAGGGTTTCGATCTGCCGATCGCGGCCTACAACGTTTCGGGCGAATACTCGATGGTCAAGGCGGCCACCGAAAAAGGCTGGATCGACGGCGAACGCGTGATGATGGAATCGCTGACGGCGATCAAACGCGCCGGCGCGGACGTAATTATCACGTATTTTGCCAAGGAAGCGGCCCCGCTAGTGAGCGGTAAGCCGTGAGCAGTGAGCCGGGCTAGTTTGATTTGCAATTTTCGATTTTCGATTTGCGATTGGTCCGATTCTGCAAAGTCGAAAACATCGCGAGCGGGCGATCGCAAATCGCAAATTGCAAATCGCAAATATGAAGGGATGAACACCACAAAAAGCAGCAAGTATTTCGAAGAAGCAAAGGGCTTGATGCCGGGCGGCGTGAATTCGCCGGTCCGCGCGTTCAAGTCGGTCGGGCGCGATCCGCTCTATTTTGATTCGGCGAAGGGCGCGCGGATGACAGACGTCGACGGCAACGAGTTCATCGATTACGTCGGTTCGTGGGGCCCGATGATCCTCGGGCATGCTCATCCGCGCGTGATCAAGGCGATCCAGACGGTCGCCGAGAAAAGCACGAGTTTCGGCGCCTGTTCGGTTCCGGAAGTCGAACTGGCGAAATTGATCCGAAAGTTCGTGCCGTCGCTTGAGATCGTCCGGATGGTGAATTCCGGGACCGAGGCGACGATGAGCGCAATGCGTCTCGCGCGCGGGTTCACCGGACGCGACAAGATCATCAAATTCGAAGGCTGCTATCACGGCCACGGCGATTCGTTTCTCATCAAGGCCGGATCGGGCGTCGCCACGCTCGGACTTCCCGACTCGCCCGGCGTCACGAAAGCGACTGCACGCGACACATTGACCGCGCGCTATAACGATTTTGACTCGGTTCGGGAACTGGTCGCGGAAAATAGGGGAAACGTCGCGGCAATTTTCATTGAGGCGGTTGGCGGGAACATGGGCTGCGTCCCGGCGAAGCCTGAATTCCTGAAGGCGCTGCGAGACCTTTGCGATCTTGAACGGATCGTTCTCGTTTTCGATGAAGTGATGACGGGCTTCAGACTAGCAAAAGGCGGAGCGCAAGAGATCTACGGGATCACGCCCGATCTTTCGACGTTCGGCAAGGTCATCGGCGGCGGACTTCCCGTCGGTGCGTACGGCGGTCGGGAAGAAATCATGCGGATGATCGCACCGTCGGGCCCCGTCTATCAGGCCGGAACCTTATCAGGAAATCCCCTCGCAATGACGGCCGGGTTCGAGACACTTTCGATAATCGACGAACAGCCGGATTTTTTTCAGAGGCTCGAAAAAAAGAGCGCGTATCTCGAATCCGGAATCCGAAACGCTTTGGATGAAAAAGGCCTGAACTTAACGATCAATCGCGTTGGATCGATGTTCACGCTGTTTTTCACCGATCATGAAGTCGTCGATTTCGACACCGCAAAAACGTCCGATGCGTCGAGGTTTTCGGAGTATTTCGGAAGGATGCTCGAAAGCGGGGTTTATCTTCCGCCATCGCAATTCGAAGCCTGCTTTGTATCGATCGCTCATTCGACCGAGGATCTCGATGAAACGATCGCGGCGGTCAGGAAGGCACTCGAAGTCGGTCAATAACGGATAACTCAGCGCTGAAAGGGGCCAATTAGCTATCCGTTATCAGTTAATTCGAATCATTCTTCCGGGCATTCAAACCTTGGCATAGGTAAGTCCCGTCTGTCCTTGGTACTTCCCGCCGCGGTCCGAATATGAAACCGCGCAGTCTTCATCCGATTCAAAGAACAGGATCTGACCAATTCCTTCGTTGACGTAAACACGAAGCGGAAGATTGGCGAGATTTGCGATTTCGACCACGAGGCGTCCGGTCCAGCTGGCTTCGAGCGGCGTTGTGTTGACGAGCAGTCCGGCACGCGCATACGTCGATTTGCCGAGTGCGACGCCGGTCACGTTGCGCGGCATCTTGAAGGTCTCAACGGTCACGCCGAGTCCGTAATGGTGAGGCGGAAGCAGATAATATTGTGCTCCGTCCTCTGCCGTGTGAAGAACCGGTTCGATCAGTGAGAACTGGTCGTCGAATCGCTTCGGATCGATCTCCTTGGCGTGGACCGACGAAAAGATCCGGAATCCGTCGTCAGCGAGGCGCATGTCGTAACCGTAACTTGAGCAGCCCGCCGAAATGATCCGGCGCCCGTCCGCTTCGCGCACGAGTTCGGGCAAGAACGGCGTGATCATCCCTTCCTGCTCCGCCATTCTACGGAGCCAATTGTCAGACTTGATGGTCATAAAGTAAGAAAATACCGCATCGCGATGCAATAGTCGATGTGCGGTGAATCGACGCGAAACGATGCTCTGAGGCGCGCGCCGGGCGGTCGCTAACGGACTTCTGGACTTTACGAAATGCCCGGCCGGTGGTCGCGTCGAAACATCACTGTTCTGACTTCCCGACGTTCGAAATGTTCAGATTTCCTTCACCGACGGTGAACTTCAGCGGAACGCCTCCGATTCCCGCCTGTCCCGAAATTAGTTTGTCCGTAAACACATCATTTCGGCTCTTGGGTTTTATTTCGGTGAAGCTGTTGGCGATCGTGCCGTTGCGGAGCACGGCGGCGTCGAGCTCGGCATTAAGTCCGGCCGGTAGAAAGACGTTCATCGTTCCGTTCGTCAGCTGAATGTCGGCGAACCGTCCGCGCCAGCCGCGGCTCGGGATCGTGACGTCGACGTTCCCCGATCCGAAGACGGCCTGGATCGCACCTCCGGAAAGGCTCATTTTGCTGTTGCCGCTGACGAAATTGATCCGCATGTTTCCGTCGACCCCGGAGACACTGAAATCGCCCGCTCCGCCGGTCACGTTCAGGTCGCAGAATCGAGGCACTTTGATCGTGTAGTCGATACGAAAGGGAAGTCCGATGAGATTTTTCGGGATCTTCTTTTTGGTGCGCTTGAGATAGCCCTTGTCGAACGCTCCGACCGAGGTGATGCGGACATGATTGAAGGTCGGTTCGAAGATGAAACCGTTGATCTCGGCGAGTGTTTCGATATCGGCCTCCGTCGGCGCCTCGATCGAGACCTCGGCTGACGCTTCGATCAGATTCTTGTCCCATCCCTCGATCCGGATCGTTCCGAACGGGGCACCGGTGATCGTTACCGTTCCGCCGGCGCCGAAGTCGACGGTATCCGTTTTGAACGCCGTCCGCTTCACCATTGTCTGGGCATGTGAAACGCCGGCAGCGGCGATAAGAACGATGATCGCGGCGTGCGAAAGCAATTTGATAATTGTCATGATGTCGCTGTTCGGGAGACGAACGGGAGTTAGATGATTAGATTAGCGTTCGAAAGCGGTCGGGTCAACGCTACCGGCGGATCAACGCGATACTGCCGCGCTGGTTGGTGACGGTCAACGTCGCTGCGCCGTCGCCGTTTCGGCCGATCACGCGCCGGCCGTCCTTGACGACATTCATCGTGCCGCCGTTGAAGGCTCCGAGCGAGATGTTTCGCGTCGACGGCGCCGTCGCCACGAGTTTGAATCCGGCGTCGAATGGAATTCGCACATTGATGTTGCCGCGGGTGGAGATAAAGCGATAGTTTCCGCCCGACTGAATCGTTCCGTCAAAGAAGATGTCGCCGATGACGTTCTCGGCGGAAACATTGCTCGCCTCGATGTTCGTCAGCGTGATGTCTCCCTCGCTTGAGATGTTCGCGCGAACAAGGCCGCCGCGGACGTTGCTGACATTGAGATTGCCGACGCGCGTCTCGATATCGACCGACGAAGTGTACGGGACCTTCACCGTGAAATTGACGTTGCCGACCTCGTTTCGTCCCTGATTGTCCTTAACGACGTTGATCAGGATCGTGCCGCTGAGCGATTGCGGAACGATATTGGCGGCGGGCGCCTCAAGGTACGCAGAGATCTGAACCTGATCCCGATTCCAGCCCTCGACGGTGACAGTGCCGGAACGGTTTGTGAGTTGAAGACGAACGGTCTTGCTCGCCGGGTAAGTCTTCGAAAATCGTTTCTGGGCTAACGATCCGGAGGCGGCGATCGACGCAAAGAAAAAAACTACGCTTAGAAGTGCCGTAGTTTTGATGATCGCCGAGCGCCCGAGGCGTTGTCCCAACTTCAAACTCATTGCCACTCACTACAACTCGGAAAACTCGCGCAACAACTCCATTTTCTCGTTCAGCGCGGTATCGAGCATTTCACCCGACAGTTCGTCCTGCGGGTTTTCTTCCAAAATCGTCGTGTAATCGGCGACCGCTTGGTTGATCTCGTTGAGATTGCGGTCGAACGCGTCGCGCAAGTGAGCGTCCCACTGCCCGCGGCGTTCCTGCACACGTTTGTTCCAATAGGCGATCGCGGCCTCGCGTTCCGCCATCTTTCGCTTGCGAAGCTCCTGCGGCGTTTCAACGAGTCCGAGTTTGCCGAGTACGCGATCGACGATCGTCGGCTCAGACTTGAGCGCAAACGGGTCGTCGGGAGTCGAATACTGCTTGATCCCGATGATCGTCAACAGAGAACTGACAAGCGCGATCCCGACGATCGCCGCGGTGACCTGAGAAAAAGACAAGTGCCAACGGCGCGGCAACCAGCCAGATGCCGGTTCGGGTTCGGCCAGTTTCTCCTCGCGGACGCTCTCGGCCCTTACCTCGCCTTCGATGATGTTGTTGATCCGGCACCATAGTGCCTGCGGATTTGGAGGGACGGCGTTTTCGTCCTGTTCGAGCCCCGAAACATCGACGAGCATCGCGAGATCTTCGCAAACGACGCCGCATGACGGACAGGCTGACAAGTGCTCGCGGACGGCGGCGCAACTCGTTTCATCGAGTTCGCTGTCCAAAAATGAGCTAAGTTTGTCTTGGCACTGTTCGCAGTTCATTTAATTCCTTTCTAATCAACGAATCAAACGTTGTTGATCCAAAAACGGCTTCACGTAATAGATTGCCGGAGGGGGCGATTGGTTGCCCCGCCGACGGCAAAACTAGCCGTTTTGCTTGATCAGAAGACCGCGCAATTTCAGGCGTGCCTTGTGGAGTTGGGATTTTGACGTTCCGACGGAAAGCTTGAGCATCCGGGCGATCTCTTCGTGCTCATAACCCTCGACATCGTGGAGAATGAAAACCTTCTTGTATCCCGGCGGAAGCTGCTCGATTGCCTTGTTCAAGGCCAAGCGATCGACCACCGGCATCCGGTTCGGATTTGCCGTGCCGTGGACGATCTGATCAGGAACTTCTCCGCTCTCACTGACCTTTTCATTTTTGACGCTGCGGCGGCGAAAATGCATCAGCACCTGATTGACGGTCAGGCGATGCAGCCATGTCGAAAACGCCGAGTCGCCGCGAAAACTTCCAACCTTTCGGAAGAGCTGGATGAAAACTTCCTGCGTCAGGTCTTCAGCTTCGGTCTGGCTGTTGGTCATCCGAAGGCAAAGGGAAAAGGTCCGGCGGTGGTAACGCTGGTAGATCAACTCAAAGGCAGTCAGGTTGCCGTCGGCGGCAAGCCGGCAGAGAGTCAGGTCGTCCGATTCGGCGGAAACGATGACCGGTTCCGCTGCCGAAGGCGTGTGAAATATGGGTCTTTCAACACTCTCCTCAAAGTCGAATGCGCCTTCGCGCTCGATCGCCGAGGTTAGATCCATAGCCGCTCCTAAGAAATTTGTATCTGAATTCAGTAGATCTTCGCTGTCTATGATGTCGCACCTCCTTCGGAAAGTTGCTCGAACTGGCGATTATTTTAGGCTCAAAAATGAAATTAGTAAATCGAAAATCGTCTATTGTTAATGGTTGATCGGCGGTTGTCGACGAACCATTAACAATTAACCGTCACCGATGAACTACTCAGTCTTCTTCTTTTTCATCAAAAGGTCGCACGCCTGATATGCGCCGGACGGATCGATCGCGGTGTTTCCGACCTCGAGATGCTCGATCTTGCCGTCCTTTCCGACAACGAACGTCGCCCGCCGGCCGTAGCCCGAAGCGTCGTTGTAGAGCCCGTATTCCTTTGTTGTTGTTCGGTTCCAATCGCTGAGCAGCGGAAACGTGACCTTGATGTCTTCGGCAAAGCGTTTGTTCGCCGGCGAACTGTCCATCGAGATCCCGAGAACGACCGTGTCGGTTGCTTCGAATTTGGCGATATCAGCCTGATACGCCTGAAGTTCCTTCGTTCAGCCACCGGTGAACGCGAGCACGTAAAACGCGAGCACGACGTTCTTCTTTCCGCGGAAATCCGATAGATTGACCTTGTTCCCGGTCGTGTCGCTCAGCGAAAAATCCGGCGCGACGTCGCCGACTTTCAATGTCGTTTTCGGTGCCTGCGGTGTCTGCGCGCACGCCGCAATCGCAAACGCTAACACGAACAGCACAGGCAAGATCAGTCTTCTCATATGCAAAATACCTCAATTCCCAAATCCCAAATTCGAGTTCTCAATTCCCAATTGCGATCAGTCGTCCCCGCCGAATATCTGCAGAATATACCAAAACAGCAACGCGACGCTCGCGAAAAGCGCCAATGACGCGGCAACATGCTGGCTCGGATGATAGCGATGCAATACTCCCGACGTGTTGTAAAGGATCGCGCTCGCCGCGAAAGCGACCATGATGAACACGAAGACCGTGCCGAGCGTGAATCCGAAGACGATGCTCGCGACGATGACCCCGAGCGCGATCAGGCCTCCGACGACAAGTACCGACCGCAGGAACGAAAAATCCGTCCGCGTAATGAAGACAACGGCCGTGAGTCCCGCGAATAGTCCCAGCGAAACGATTCCGGCCTTTGCGATCGTTTGCGCGCCGCCGGCGAATTCCCCAACGATGTAAAGCAGCGGAACGAAGATGAGTGCTTCGGCAACGACGTAAAGTCCAAGGCCTAAATACTGCGTTGCGGCCGAAGCCTGCGAAACGGCCCATTTGTTCGCGATCCACGAGACGGCCATGAAAATTCCGAGGACCACAAGCCAGGAGTACTGGCCGGCGAATTGAAGCATTCCCATCATCACGTCGGCCACTCCGGAGACAAAAAGGTACGCTTCGATGCCGATGAACGCGAGGATCGCGCCCGCAAGGTGGAGATACGTTCGGCGGATGAACGCGGCACGTTCGAGCGGATCCGCGTCAGCCGCGGAATAAACGTATCGTTCGTTGAAATCCTGATCCATTCGACTCGCCTCCGATGAGAAAATTACGCTGATTATACATTATCGTCCGCGGCGGCGAGCAATTCATCGAAAATTCAGAAAAAACTCAGGAAATCCTAAATACGACCCGAGCCGTCAGCAATTACCCTCAAAGTCGCTGGAGGGAAATCTTATGGGAAAAAGTTACGCACATATCAAAGCGATGGCACAACCTGATCAGACGGCGTGCTGGTCGACGTCGCTCGCGTGGTGGACGCATACGCTGCCGAAGGTCAAGGATTACGAGGAAATCGACATCATGGGAATGTACAATCACCTCACCGGAGCTGACGGCGGATTGCGAATGCCGGACGGGTACAAGTCGATGCTGAAGGATCCGACGTGGGGAATGACGGTCGAAGAAGCGGGGCTGGGAACCCAATTCGCCAATTTGTCAGACACTTTCTTCAAACATTCGCCGGTGATGTGCGGTTACTGGGACTACGGTGTCGGCGGGTATCACTCGGTCGCGCTTTACAACTTCAAATGGGGTGACGGCGTCTGGGCGATGGACCCGAACGGCGGAGTTCACGTCTTCAGATCGTTTGACTACTACTTTTATCCGAAGAAAAGGACGATCTTCGGTTACATTTGAAAGTCACAAAAACAGTAAAAGGCGGCCTTCCTCAAAGCCGCCTTCCTGTTTTATTAAGTTGTTTGTTTCGTTTCACTTGCCGCAGTTTTCGTGCCCGAAATTCGCCGGATCGATTTTAGCAAACCTTGTTTCAGCCGACGCACTCATTGGCTGCGACCACCGTCGTACAAGCGTCACGTTTTTATGATGACCTTCGGCAAACCTGCCGGCTTTTACCGGCTCGATTTGTCCGGCGGTGTTTCGATTGAATTTTGTTTCATATCTATCACCTCCTGGTTTCTATTCTAGACAATTTCCGGGTCGGGAATCAACGATTTTTTTTGGTCGGTATTGGTTTTTTTTCCGAGTCGAAGCGTTTGCATCGACCGTCCCAAATCCCGCATCCCAAATCCGCGATGCGTTCAGGCGCGGATGACCCGCATGATCTCGCCCGGCGCGCTTTCGGTGCCGTTCGAATCAACGGCGCGGACATAATAGAAGTAGACTTCGCCCGACCGTACTCCTTCGTCCTTGAACTCGAGCGACTTCAGCGGCTCCCGGTTGCGCCGTTCCCATTGTTCGAGCGGCAGGTCCTTGTCGGCCGAACGGTAAATATTGTAGCCGGCATGGTCGATGAGCGGATTCTGATCGTAAGAATTGCCGGCGTGATCGGTAAAAGACACCTCGGGAGCGAACGGCGCGGATTCGCGGTGCGACGCATCGACTCGCGTCAACCGATAAAAATAGCGTTGTCCGACGCCCGCCGCCTTGTCGTCGAACCGGCCGTCGGCGATCGGTTCGTCGGTGATCCGTTCCCAGAGCGCGAACGGCAATTGGTCGTTCGTCGAACGGTAAACGTGAAATCCGATCCATTGCCGGTCGACCTTTTGCAAAAGCTTCTTCTTGAGTTTGTTCTTCAGGCGTTGTTTCATTTCGATTCTCGATTCTCGACAATTGCCGGGCTGACGGCAAGAACGGAACGGAAAAAGGCGGCCCGAACGAGCCGCCTCTTGATCGACCGTGCAATAACGGTTCTACTTCGCGACCGCTTTCGTGTTCTGGAAATCCTCAGGACGCGACGGCGCAAGGCCGAGGTCGTGCTGACGCCAGAGGTTCGACACTAGAAGTTCGCGGATGAACGTCATTTCCTTCGGCAGACGATCGTACAGCTTGAAGAACAGATCGTCGTGCATCGCGATCTCCTTGAGCCAGATATCGCGATCGAGGTCCATGACCTGTTCAAACTGTTCCTTCGTGAAGTCGAGCCCGCGCCAATCGATATGTTCGTACCGCGGCTGCCATCCGAGCGGAGTCTCCGCTCCCTTGGACATCCCGCGGGCACGTTCGACGATCCACTTGAGAATCCGCATGTTCTCGCCGAATCCGGGCCATGCAAACTTGCCCTCTTCATTCTTGCGGAACCAGTTGACCGAAAAGATCCGCGGCGGCTCGGGGATCGAACGGCCGAAATCGAGCCAGTGCGAGAAGTAATCGCCCATGTGGTAACCGGCAAACGGCAGCATCGCGAACGGATCGCGGCGAACCTCGCCGATGTTTCCGAATGCCGCGGCCGTCATTTCCGAACCCATCGTCGCCGCCATGTAGACGCCGAACGCCCAGTTGAACGACTGCAGCACGAGCGGCACGACCGAATTGCGGCGTCCGCCGAAGATGAATGCCGAGACCGGAACTCCTTCCGGGCTGTTGAAGTGTTCATCGACGACCGGACACTGTGTGATCGGCGCGGTGAAACGTGCGTTGGCGTGGGCCGCGACACGTCCGGCTTCCGGAGTCCAGTCGTTGCCCTGCCAGTCGATGGCGTGCGCCGGCGCGGCGCCGTCCATGCCTTCCCACCAAACATCACCGTCGTCGGTCAACGCGACGTTCGTGAAGATCGTGTTCTCGCGGATCGAATCCATCGCGTTCGGGTTCGTCTTGTAGTTCGTGCCCGGCGCGACGCCGAAGAATCCATTCTCCGGGTTGATCGCACGCAAGCGGCCGGTCTCATCCGGTTTGATCCACGCGATGTCGTCTCCGACGGTCGTGACCTTCCATCCTTCATCCTGAAACGCCTTCGGCGGGATCAGCATGGCGAAGTTGGTTTTGCCGCAGGCGGACGGGAACGCCGCGCAGACGTAATCCTTTTTGCCGTCGGGCGACTCCACGCCGACGATCAGCATGTGTTCGGCAAGCCAGCCCTCGTCGCGGCCGATCGTCGACGCGATCCTCAGCGCGAGGCACTTCTTGCCGAGCAACGCGTTGCCGCCGTAGCCCGAACCGTACGAAACGATCGCACGTTCCTCGGGGAAATGGACGATGTACTTGTCTTTCGGATCCGGCGAGCACGGCCACGAGACGTCGGCCTGGCCTTCCGCGAGCGGCATGCCGACGGAGTGCAGACAATGGACGAAGTCTTTGTCGCCGAGCGCTTCGAGCGCCGCGTCGCCCATCCGCGTCATGATCTTCATGTTCGTGACGACGTACGGCGAGTCGGTGATCTGAACGCCGAACTGCGAGATCGGCGAGCCGATCGGGCCCATGCAGAACGGGATGACGAACATCGTCCGGCCGCGCATCGCGCCGTCGAACTTCGCCGTCAGGATCGTCTTCATTTCCTTCGGCGCCATCCAGTTGTTGGTCGGGCCGGCGTCGCCTTTGCTGATCGAGCAGATGTATGTTCTGTCCTCGACGCGCGCCACATCCGACGGATGCGAGCGGGCGAGGAACGAATTCGGGCGCTTCTCCGGATTGAGCCGGATGAACGTGCCGCTCGCCACCATTTCTTCGCACAGGCGATCGTATTCGGCGTCCGAACCGTCGCACCAGTAAACGTTCTCGGGTTTGCACAACTCGACCGCTTTGGTAACCCAGTCGATGAGTTCGGTGTTCTTTACGTTTTCGGGAATATTCAAACTAGTCATTGGAATTGGTCTCCGTAACAAAAAAGCTTCAAATAAATAGGTCTTAAATCTCTTGATTTCGTAAACAATCAATAACGATCGGTTCTCACGATTTATTCGTCAATGTTATCACACTATTAGAAAATTGAAACGCTTTCGAAGCGCTCGCGGAACCGTCGTGAAGGGTCGGTCAGATTGCCAATTTTTCGTTCAGCGAGTCGCTCAAAATGACAAAATCCGACAGCCGCACCGGTTTGGATCCGGTTTCGCAACTTCTGTTGTTTCAAGTGTTTTCGGGCATTAGAAGAGCATCTTGCCGTGTGGCACGATGATTGAAATACGCGTGGCGGAAGTGTGCTAATGCTTGCCCCCAACGCGCACCGGCTCCGAGGGATTTGGATCACCTTCCGACGTTTATGAAGCAGATTCATCGAACAAACTCGGAAGAAACCCCTGACCTTCGGACGGTCTTGCGCAGCTGGTCCGGACACTGGACCGGGCGGAGCGTCGCCGTGTTGACGCTGTTGACGCTGATCTATCTGCTTTGGATCGTCATCGGCGCAAGCCCGGCCAAAAGCACGGCATTCGCCAACGATCTCGTCCAGGTGCTGATGCCGGCGGTCGCGCTGACCGCGACGATCCTGCTGGCGCGCCATCCGAACCTTGATCCCGATGCGAAAACTGCCTGGCGCCGGACGTCGATCGCCTACGCGGTGTTCGCGTTCGCGCAGTTCGGCTGGCTTTTGTATTCGCAGGTATTCAAGGTCCGGCCTTTTCCCTCGCTTGCGGACATCGGTTTTCTCGTCTTTTACCCGACAATGCTGTTCGCGTTGTTGTCGTTTCCGACGGCTGAGCAGACGCGGCATCACCGGCGCAAATTCATCCTCGACCTCGTGTCCGTGATGATCGCCGGAACGACCGTCGTTTGGTACTTCATTGTGTTGCCGACGATCGAAACCGGCGTTGACGGCGTCCGCGTCGGACTCAATATCGCTTATATCGTCGGCGATCTCGTGCTGCTGCTCGGGATCTCCACAATTCTCCTGAAACGCCCGCCCGCTCATCTGCGGCAGTCATTGTGGATCGTCGTGGCGGGGCTCGTGAATCTTCTTTGCGCGGACATTATCTTTGCGTTCGTGACCCTTTACAGGCTCGGCTCAAGCGGTCCGTTCGTCGTTCTGTGGGTCACCGGGCCGTTGCTTCTCGCCGTCGCATCGCTGTATCAGTACTACCTGACATCGACCGCGCCGCGGAATTCTCTTTGGGCGATCGGCGAAACGTTCGTTCCGACGTTCAGCTGGCTGCCGTATGTCGCGATCATCGTCGGGTATGGCGTGCTGGTTGTCGCCGCGATCCCTTACTGGAACCAGCCGCTTGGCCTCGTCCTTGTCGCGGCGCTGGTGCTGACCGCGATCGTCGTCCTGCGCCAGATCACCGCCGTCAAGGAGAACGTCAAATTGCACGCGATCCAGGCGGCGCGCGAGAGCGAGTCGCACTTTCGGACGTTGATCGAGAATTCGTCGGACATTGTCATGATTTTCAGCACCGACGGCACCATCACCTATCAAAGCCCGTCGGTACACAGAATTCTCGGTTACGAGCAGGATTCATTGCTCGGACAGCTCGGTTTCTCGTACGTCCACCCCGACGATCTGAAGCCGATGAAAGACGCCTCGCGGGTTTTGATGAAGAGCGCCTACGGGGAAGTTCTGCGTGAATGCCGGTTCCGTCATCGAAACGGAACGTGGCGCGTGCTCGAGGGGATCGCGAAACTGATCTCCGACGAAGAGACCGGAACCAAGGCGATCCTTTTGAACGCCCGTGACGTAAACGAACGCAAGGCGCTCGAATCGAAGATCATCCATCAGGCGTTTCACGATCCGCTGACGAATCTTGCCAATCGTTTGCTTTTCCGCAGCCGGGTCGAGGAAGCGCTGATAACACACGCCGACCGTCCGGATCAGGTCGGTGTCCTGTTCCTTGATCTCGATGATTTCAAGAATATCAACGACACGCTCGGGCACGACGCGGGTGACAAGCTTCTCGTCGAATTCACCGAAAAACTCAGACTGTGCGTTCGCGCCCGCGACACCGTCGCTCGTCTCGGCGGCGACGAGTTTGCGATCCTCATCGAAGGCGACGATGTCCGCGACAAGTCGGTGTCGGTTTCCAAGCGGATCCTCGAGAACGTCCGTCAGTCGTTCAACATCAACGGCGCGGACGTGAAGGTCGGGATCAGCATCGGCATCGCGTTCAAAGAGACGGAGGACACGACGGCCGACGATCTGCTGCGCAATGCCGACGTCGCGATGTACAGCGCCAAAGGAAAGGGCAAGAACCGGTTCGTCGTCTTCGAGTCCGAGATGCACCTAAATCTCCTTGCTCAGATCGAGTTGGAGAACGACCTTCGCGCCGCGATCGACAACAATCAGCTCAATCTGAACTATCAGCCGATCGTCAATCTGCGGACCGGACACGTGACCGGCATGGAGGCGCTCGTCCGCTGGAAGCATCCGGTTCACGGGCAGATCTCGCCCGTCGAATTCATCAAGCTCGCCGAACAGTCGGGGTTGATCGTTCCGCTCGGACGCTGGATCCTGCTTGAAAGCTGTCTTCGGAGCAAGCAGCTTTTCGACAAACACGGCGACCGCTTGACGGTGACGATAAACATTTCCGGCAAACAGCTCGAGCATCCGGACTTCATCAACGACCTGGCGGAAGTGATCGACAAGGTCAAGATCGATCCGGGCAACATCATCCTCGAGATCACCGAGAGCACGATGATGGAAGACACCGAGTCGATACTCAAGCTCTTGATGAGGATCAAGATGTTGGGGATTAGGCTCGCGATCGACGACTTCGGGACCGGATACTCGTCGCTGAGCTACTTGCAGCAGTTTCCGATCGATATCCTGAAGATCGACCGCTCGTTCGTCGACGGCATCGAAACAAGTCCGCAGAAGAACGCTGTCGCCCGGACGATCATCAACCTGAGCGATACGCTGCAGTTGGCGACGGTTGCGGAAGGGATCGAAAACAACGAGCAGGCCGAGATCCTTCGCGCCCTCGGATGCGAATACGGGCAGGGATTCTTCTTCGCGAAGCCGACGACGATCGAGGAATTCGAGTTGCTTCTCCAGAATATGAGCGCCAGCGAAGCGGCGTTCGCGCCTGAGACCGAGGTTGCCGAACTTGTCAGCGGGTCGGTGAACTAGTCAGGCGATCGCACGTTTTCTGAGGTTCTGAATCATCGTTTGGAAGAGGAC
>JAKOSS010000796.1 GCA_029777145.1 Acidobacteriota bacterium
AGATCGATCAATTCCGATTCCGTCATCACCGGACGGACGAATTCAAGCGGGTTCTCGCGTTCGCGGTCGCGGAGGATCTCGCGTTCGTCCGATTTGTCCGGATAACCGACGTGAAGCCTGAGCATGAAACGGTCGAGCTGCGATTCGGGAAGCGGATACGTGCCGTGATGCTCGGCCGGATTCTGCGTCGCGACGACCATGAACGGGCGCGGCAGCGGCCTCGAAATTCCTTCGACCGTGATCTGTTCTTCGGCCATCGCCTCGAGCAGCGCCGACTGTGTCTTCGGCGTCGCGCGGTTGATCTCGTCGGCAAGCACGATGTTCGCGAAGATCGGTCCCGGTTTCCATTCGAAGGCCGACGATCGCTGATTGAAGATAGAAAGCCCGATGACGTCCGACGGCAGCAGATCGCTCGTGAACTGAACTCTTTGGAACGAAAGATCGAGCGCACGCGCCAGTGCGTTCGCGAGCGTCGTTTTGCCGATCCCGGGAACGTCCTCGATCAGCAAATGTCCCTTCGCGAGCAAAGACACGAGCGCGAATTTCACCGTTTCCGGCTTCCCTTTGATGACGCGGCTGACCGTCGCGTGGAGCTCGCCGATCTTCTGCGCCGGGTCGATCCCGCGCTTCGCGGCGCCGGTCGCGGTTTCCGTTTCCTTTACTAACCAGTCTCTCATTTTTGGTGTTGAATGCCGCCGGCAAGAACCGTCCTCAACATTTTACAGGATTTGCGGATGCGTTCGCATTATTTATTTTCCTGATATTCGATGCACTTCGGCGCAAAAGGTTTCCGCCAAACGACAGGTTTGCAATTTCGCTCCGAATACAACTAAAATTTTGGAACACCGCATCGGATGCTTCGTGAGAGGTTCGGAGGTTAACTTCATCGATATGACCAATTTTCGTCGTAAATTCAAGGATCAGTCGGGTTTCAACCTGATCGAGCTGATGATCGTGATCGCGATCATCGCGTTGCTGGTCGCGGTAGGCATCCCTTCATGGCAGGCAATGGTCCGGTCGGGCAACGAAACGTCCGCCGCGCAGACGATCCAGACGATCCGCACATGCCAGGCGAGCTTTTCCGGCAAGAACCGCGGCAAGTTCGCGGATTTCGCGACGCTCGTCCAGTCAGGTTGCCTCGACGGCGACAAGTTCAACAGCGAACAGCCGGTGATCGCGGGATACATTTTTTCGCAGAAGGTCGAAGAACCGTCGGGAACGAAACCCGCATATTTTTCGGTGAACGCCGATCCGCAGGTTTCGGACGGGATCAGCCGAACGGGCGACCGGCACTTCTTCTTCGATTCGACGCTCGGCGCGGTCAAGGTCACGGACGAGAACCGTCCGGCGAAGGCCGACGACCCGTCAATGTAATTTCGGATGTGGGATTTGGGAATTCGGATGTAAGATCCGAATTTCGAAGTCTCCGACGATTGGGACGTGGAAATGTGGATGTGCAATCCGCAATCCCAAATCCCCAATCCCAAATGATTCGCCGTCTTAGCTCAGCGGTAGAGCATCCGCTTCACACGCGGGAGGTCACAAGTTCAAATCTTGTAGACGGCACCAATACCGAAGGCCCGTACTCATTGCGAGTGCGGGCCTTAACCGTTTGAAGTGAGCGGTGAGCAGTAAGCAGTGAGCCGTAAGCAGTAAGCGGTGAGCAGTGAGCAGTAAGCCGTAAGCCGTGAGCAGCAACTATCAGCTATTCGTTATCAACTGTCAGCTATTTCGGGACGAACACTGAGCAGATTTTAACTTCCGACTCCGCGTAATCGGCGTAATCCGGGGCCGAATCACGCTTGTGCGTCGTTCGGTCCTTTAGTTGCCTCAGCCCTGCAAGTCCGAAATCAGCATTCCCGAATCCGAAATCCCAAATCGAAAATCGAAAATTGGAACGCCGCCTGAAGGCGGAACTCCGAACATCCGCAATCACTTCGCGTTCTTGTAAACCTCTTCCTTCGAATGGAAGCCGTCCTTGATGACGGTCGCGTCGATGTTCGCCTTGTCGACCGAGATCGGTTCGAGCAGGATCGACGGAACATCGATCTTGCCGTTGTTGACCTTCGACGTCGATTCGACCTTTTCGCCCTTGGCGATCGCCAC
>JAKOSS010000797.1 GCA_029777145.1 Acidobacteriota bacterium
GACGGCGCCGACCACCGGCCGCTCGCACACCAGATATTCGAAGATCTTTACCGAGATCAGCTTGCGCGGGTACGGTTCGGGCCTGACCGACGCGAAACAGACGTCGGCTCGCGCGATCAGGTATGGTATCTCGGCGAGCGGACGTTCGCCGGCGATTATCACGTTCCCGAGCCGCCGCTCGGCGACATGTTCTTCGAGCTCCTTGCGGCGCGCGCCGTCACCGACGAGGAAGAAGCAGATGTCACGGCGCGTGCGGAGCAACTCTGCCGCTTCGAGCAGCGTTTCAAGTCCGTGCTTGATCCCGAACAACCCCGAGTACATGACGACGAATCGTCGCCCAAAATCGAATTTCGCGGCGGCCTCGTTTTCCGCCGGCAGCGGCTTGAAGATCTCGAGGTCGGCCCCGTTGGGCACGAGCATGACATTCTCAGGCGGAGCGCCCCGTGCGGTCACCGTTTCACCGAGCGATTCGGTCGTGACGGTGATCAGATCGGAACTGCGGTATCCCCAGCGCTCGATGCGCCTCGCTGTCTTGACCGGCGCCGACTGCTCGTCCATTCCGGCGTAAGTCACGAGTTCGTCGGACCAAAGGTCGCGGATGTCGTAAACGAGTTTGGCATCGCGAAATTTCGCGATCCAGACGGCCGGGATCACGGGGAACAACGGCGGGGAAGTGATGAGCACGACGTCGGGGCGTCCGGCGCGCAGTCCGCCGGCGAGCACGGCGGGCATGAAACTCATATAACTGAGCATCTGTTTCACTTTCGAACGGTTGCGCGGAACGGTCCAGTATGCGGTCCGCACGACGCGGCAGTCGTCGAACTCCTCGGTCATCGCCAACCTTCGGCGATAATCCGGCAACACGACGCCCGACGGATAGTTCGGCATGCCGGTCACGACCGTCACGTCGTGGCCGTTCGCCGCAAACTCGCGCACCAACGGATAAAGCCGGTTCGCCAGCGCGCCCATTTCGGGTCGGTAGATCTGGGTCACGATCAGGAACTTCATAATTTTTCCTTGGTGTTCAGCATGCCCCGGTTCTTTTCAGCACGGTGACGACCGTTTTCGCGAGGAGCTTCGCGTCGAGTTTCACCGACCGGTTGTCGATGTAGCGCATGTCGAGGTGGATCCGTTCCGCGTACGTCGTGTCGCTGCGTCCGGAGGTTTGCCACATCCCGCTCAGTCCCGGCTTGACGGTCAGCAACTTCGGACCGTAGATCGAGTATTTCTCGAGTTCATGCGGGACGATCGGCCGCGGACCGATCAGCGTCATCTGACCTTGCAGAACCTGCATCAGCTGCGGGATCTCGTCGAGACTCGTACGACGGAGAAAGCCACCGATCGGCGTCAGCCGCGGATCGTTCTCGATCTTGAACCGTGCTTCGAATTCCTCGCGCAGTGCCTCGTCGTTCCGCAGGATCTCGTCGGCGTCCGTCACCATCGTGCGAAACTTCCAGCAGTCGAACTGGCGTCCGCCGCGACCGAGCCGCCGGTGACGATAGAGAACCGGGCCGCGGCTCGTGATCTTGATCGCCAGCGCGACGATCAGGATCACCGGCATTCCGACGACGATCATCAGGATCGAGAGATTGACGTCGATCGCACGTTTGACGACGTCGAAAGTTGTCAAGCGATCTAACGATCCCGGAACCGTATACGCGAGCAGCGATGTGGAATCCGATGAGTTCTCCACTTTTCCCGGGGGTTTTTGCCCTCCGGGGTTGTGTTCCTGTGAACGGCGCGTGCCGAATGATTCACTGATCGCTTTGGGTCTGGTAATATTTTCTTGCATTAGCTTTGCTCACTCCATGGGAAAGGTTGATGTGAAAAACCGGATGACACCCGCCAGTGTCGTCCGGTTTTGTTGTTTGCGGCGGGCCCTCCCCGCCGTTACAGATGTGAGGACAGTTCCGCTGCGCGGCTCGCGGATCGTGCCGTTTCGGCGGCGCCGACGACCGCGTCGTAGATCGCGAGAACTTTGCGCGTCGTCTGTCTTTCGTCGAGATCGGCGATCGCTTCGCGGCCGTTGATGCGGCGTCGCCTTTCGAGCACCTCGATCAGATTCCCCGCGATCGTCGCCGGGTCGTCGTTCCGACAAACATGACAGCCGTCGATTCCCTCGATCCGCCGGCGAACGTCGCCGACGTCGACCGAAACGACCGGAAGATTGCAGGCGAGCGCTTCCTTGACGACGTTCGGCGAACCTTCGTGGACCGATGTCAGAAGCAGCGCGTCGCAGGCGTTCATGTAAGCCGCGATCTCGGCGTGCGGACGATTCGTCGCAGTGACGAGTTCGGCGTCGAAGCGCTTGCCGACGATCGCCACCGCGCGTTTCGCCAGATCGTAACGCTTGCGCGGGTTGTGAATGCTCGAGGCCGCGAAGAGTATCAGACGTTTCTTCGCGGGCAGACCGAGCAATTTCCGAGATTTCGTCCGGGACGCCGGGCGAAAGGTCTCGAGATCGAGTCCGCTCGGGATGACGACGTAATCATCGCGTTCGATGCGTTTCGCGAGCGACTCCGAGACGACGATGACGGCGTCGGCCGCGCGCGCCATCGTTTTCGAGACCGTCGTCAGGATCTTGCCGAGAAACGTCGGCGCGCCGTTGGCTCCGATGATTCCTTCGAGATCGTTCCCGCGGAACGTGATCACCCACGGAATCCGTTTGGGCAGCGCGAGCGTCGCGCTGTGACCCCACTGCGCGTGCATCAGATCGTAGCGCTTGCCGCGCGTATGCCGGCGCAGACGGAACCAGGCCCCGATGTAAAGAAGCAGGTTTTTCTTACCCTTGAAATGGAAGACGTCGACGTCGGCGCCCGCCTTTTTCAGGTGCTCGACCTGCCGCGCGATGAACGGCACCGCCTGCGGATTGTCCGCCGTCGGATACTCGCTCGTGATCATAAGTATCTTGAGTTTTTCGCTCATTTTTCGAATCTCCCGAACGTTGCTCCCACAGGTCCACGTGTTACGGCCGTCCTCGGTCTTTCGGTGTTTCGGCGAAATTTGCTGCCGATCGTCTCAACGATGCGTCCGAGTGCGGCGCCGGCCAACGGCAGCGGATCGTCGATCGAGAATCCGGGACGTGCGTCGCAGGCGAACGCCCACCGGAGCCAGTCGCCGAGCCCGACGCCGTCCCGGCGTGCCATGAACACGTCCTGCCAGACGCGGCACCAGTTTGTCCCGGCGCGCGCCGGACCGTAAGCGGGCCGTTCCACGCCGGTCAGATCGCAATAGACGAGCACCGGAAGGTTGACACCGGCGCGCGCTCCGAGGTGATGCCAGAGATTGAACCGCGGGTTGATCTCGAGAAGTTTAAGATCTCCGTTCGGATCGCGCTTGAAGTCGAATTTCGCGACTCCGCGGAAGTCGGTCCGCGCAACTATCCGCCGGCCCAGTTCGGCCACATCGTGCTCGTCGGTCACCGTCAGCGCGCAGCTCTGGCCGAATTCCCGCGGGAAGGTCCGGATCTTCTTTCCGGTAAATTCACCGGCGATCTGACCGCTCTCGTCGACATAAACGTGATAGCTCTCGATCGCGCTTTCGGGGCCCGGAACGCATTCCTGGGCGAGAAGTTCGAGTCCGTGCGACGCGGGCGATCCGAGAAATCCTTCAAGTGCTGCGGCGGACTCGAAGATCAAAGCCTTTCCGAGACCGGCGACGGGTTTCCACTCGGCCGCCCGGCGCGTCAGCGGTTTGACGATCAGCGGGAATCCGAGTCCCGATAGTTCGCCGCGTCCGTCGGCGTCAAGTTTGACCGCCGGCGGAACGGGCAATCCGAGCGACTGCGCGAGTTCCTGGAACTTGAGCTTTTCGACGAATGTTTCGATCAGCTCAGCGTCGGCGACGACGAAATCATAGAATTCCGACAGCCGCTCGCGGTTGCGCGACACCATCAGCATGTCGGCGTCCGACTCGTAAAACAGCACCGGTTTGCGCGCCTGGCGCGCGCCGAAATCAAGCAAATTCGTGACGAGCCTTTCAGGTTCGCGCCAGGGATCGGCCCATTCGATGATCTCGCGTGCATACCGCGAGTACCGCGGGAGCGCGGTTCGTCCGGCCGCCACCGCACATGGAATTCCTTCGAGCGCGAGCGGCCTGAGCATATCGATGTCGCCGAGAATCACGGCCTTCGGTCCGTTCAGTGTCTTCATTCGCATCATGTCGTTGAGATCGTCGGCGACGCGGATCGAAATCGGCCGCGGACGCGCTGTTGAAATCGATAGAGACGCTCGGCGATGTCCCGTGCCGGCGTCATCCAGGCATAGCGGCTGCGGATCCAGCGAGTCTTGTCGGTGACCATCCGCGCCCCGAATTTCCGTTTGAACTCGCCGCGTCCCATCAGATCGAAGGTGGTACAGCCGGCCGACATCGCGCGGCGCATCAGTTCCCAGGTCATCATCTCGGTCGGCCGATACCAGCGGTGTTCGGTGCGATGCGTCCAGCTCCAGAGTGCGAGTTCGTCGGCGTAAACGGTCGCCAGCGCCGTTGCGATGCAAGTCTTTTTGTCGGGCAGATAGACGCCGGCGGCGAGCAGCGATCCGGCGTCGCGCATCTTCGAAATGAACTCCGCAATGCGCTCCGGGCCGAACGGCACGACATTGCCGCCGCGCAGAAAGACCTCGGTAATCTGGTCGTAGACTTCGTCCGCGAAACCGGATTCATCGGTTAACCGAACCTCGAGACCGAGTTCGGAACCCCGACGTATATTTCGCCGGGCGCTCGGCTTCATTCCTTTGAGATTGCGGTTCTCGTCACCTGGAAAGAGTTCGGCGCGGTAGGTATATTCCGGACGCGCCGCGAATCCCGCATCCGTCATCGCCGGCCCGCTCAATCGGTTGCTCACGATCTCGATATGGTGTACCGAATGGACGCGTTCGAGATGCGGGACGAGAAGCGAAACGATCGTCTCCGGCGAAATTCGCGACTCGTCGAACAGCGGCCCGATGGCGGAGGTCTGCCAGCCCGGCATCGGCGATCCGAAGATCCGCATCGGACCTTTTGTGATCACCAGTCCGGGCAAACACCCGACGATCCCGCCGTCATCGGATTCGAAAACCAGACGCAGCGCCTGTCCGCCGGTGCAGTTCTCAAGCGACCGGATCCATTGCGACGTATGGAATATGCGCCGGTGGCGGAACCGCCCGACGATCTCGTTCCAGGCCGTCGATTCCTGGGGCGTCGCTTCACGAATTGTCGTTCCGTTCCTTTTCATAATCAGTGTCACCGTTATTCCGACGCCGCATTTATCCGCGGCTCGCGGATCCGCTTCGGACGCCTGAGCCGGCGTTCGAGGCGATGAAACATGTCTTTCGCGTAGAGCGGCAGCAATGCGCCTGCCGTTTTCGCGCGGATCGTCGCCGGGGTATCAAGCGCATGCAGTTCGAGCCGCGGCAGGCGCAGCGGATCCGACTTGGCACAGACGAGCCCGGAATCCGTCGTCAGTCCGATCTCGAATCCGGCGCTTCGCACCGCGTGGACGTAATCCTCGGAGACGTCGCCGAGATAAGAATTGCCGAACGGATAGGCATAGATCCGCGCATGTTCCGGTCCGAGCCGGCTCCGCAGCATCGCTGCCGAACGCTCGACCTCGTCGCGGATCGAAGCGCGGTCGAGCCCGCTTCCGCGATCGTGGCGGTGCGAGTGCGAACCGACCGTTACCAAACCGCTCGCGGCGCACGCCTCGAGGTCGTCCCAATCCATCATCTGCCAGCAATCCGCCGGCACGTGGCTCTTGTTCCGCAACGCCCAGCGGTCGAACGGCTGCGGCCGAACGGAACCGACCGAACCGGTGACGACCAGAACGGTCGCCGGCACCCGAAGTCGCTCGAGTATCGGCAGGGCGTGCTTTCTGAAGTTCAGGTAGCCGTCGTCGAACGTCAGCGCGACGGCCGGTTTCGCTCCGGGCCGCCGCGGCCGTCCGCTAAACTTCGCGATGTCGGCCAGCGGTATGAGTTCGGCAAATTCGAGCAGCGATTCGAGCTGTTTCTCGAAAACCCAAGGGCGGATGTTTCGGTCATCGATATGACGGTCACGGCAACCCGGTTCGGCGATCCGGTGAAGGTAAAACACCGCGATCTTTCGGGTGTCGAACCGCGGTGAGATCGAATGCAAAAACACCTGAAGTCGTCCCATCGCCGCGCGGGCAGCCTGTTTGAAATCGATTCTTCGCAACATGTCAGTCGAGTGCCGGGACGCGCTGCGATCCGATCGTCGCATCGAGTGCCCGGCGGGCGAATGCCGCCGGCGCCGAAAGGACGTAGGCGATCACCAGCCAGTGAAGTTTGTTGTGCAGCCAAAGCCCGCTCATGTTCGCGACCAAGACCATCAGCAGCAGCG
The DNA here is from genome assembly GCA_029777145.1 of Acidobacteriota bacterium. The sequence continues at coordinate 6,337 of JAKOSS010000797.1, forward strand.
AAAGCGGCAGTACGCCGCGCGGGCCGCCGCGCCGTTTGTAGGCCGTCAGCAGGCACAGCCAGAGTCCCGCGAAAAGCGGGATCGAACCGATCGCGCCCGATGCGATCAGCGCGTAAAGGATCAGATTGTGCGGGTTCTTCGAGTCCTCTTCAGGATGCGCGAGTTCCGCTCCGAGCTCGTATTCGGCGACCTTTGCGCCCCAGCCGAACAGCGGCTTTTCAAGAAACAGCCCGAGCGCGGCCGGGTAGATCTGTTCGCGGCGCGCGAGTTTCCCGTCTTCGATCGCCACGGCGAAGCGGTCGCGGTCAACTTGTGAATCGAGGACCATCGCGACGAAAAGTCCGATCGCGACGACGACGATCGCCGTGTTGCGGAGTTTGACCGACGCCGCGCCCTTCTTGATCGTCAGGGCGAGCAATCCGGCGCCGAGCGCGATCAGCCCGCCGCGCGATCCCGTGCCGATGATCGCGAGTCCGATGACCGGCACCGCAAGCGGAACGATGAGCCGCGAACGAAACGCGTTCTCGGATACCGCATACCGCAATCCGACGATCGCCAGAAGTCCGACCGAAAGGATGCGCGCGATGTTGTTCGGATGAAACCCGAACGCGGTCAGACGGTTGCCGGCGTCGGTATCGGAAATGCCGGCAAACTGCAGGACCGCAACGATCAGGCACGACGCGCCGAGCGTGATCAGCATGCCGCGCGCCACCCGCTCAGATCGCATGATGCTCATCGCGAGCCAGCTCATCAGCATCAGCTGTCCGAAAACATATACCTGCCACTTTGCTTCCTCGACGTAGATCGTCGGCGTCGACGTATACGCGGGCAGCGAAAAGATCACGAAATAGAGGACGAAAAATCCGAATGCCGCGGGCCATTTCCGGAACCACACCGACGGCTGAAATGCGGTCGAAAGCAGCAGAACGGCAAGCGTCAGCGTCGTAATCTCGGTCGTCGTCCCGAGATTGACCGTCTCAAACGGGATTGACGCGACATAGGCATAGAACGCGAGCCGCACGGCCGGTACGACGCGGAATGTTTCGCGCCGAACCGCCGACTCGGAAGCACACGCGTCGACGCCGCTTTCGGAAACCGTTCCGAATGCGGGGTAATCCGGCGCGAAAGCCGGCTGATTTGCGTTCAAAGTATTCATTTTCCGCTGCCTTAATTCGGCGCGACCTCAAAATCGTCGAAGGCCGCGATGCCCGGCGACGAGACAGAATCGCTCGACCCGGCGATCATCTCGAATTTGACCGCCGACGGATCGATGACGATCGGAACCCTTCGTTGGATCGTCCAGACCTGACGGTCGGGACTCGTTTCGAAGACGATGTCGCCGCTCACGGTGTCGTGCCTGAGACGCAGGAATCTGTCCTCGACGGGATCGAAGTTGACGCGCTCGTATGTCCGGTTGCCGTTGATCCGGCTTTCCAGGTAAAGGCTGCGCGACTTCGTTCTGAACGAGTGCCAATTGTCCTTGTCGGTTCCGACGGAGAAGATCGCGACCGCGTTCCCGTCGGGTCTTTCGACAAGCTCGACAGACGCTCCCGCGCCGGTCAGGTCCCAGTCGTTCAAACTCACAATGCCGTTGTAGGCATTGGACGAAGTTGACGCGCGCGGCGCGATCTCGAGCCGGCCGTTCGATTCTCCGACGGTGACGAGCGGGTCGTAATTCGACGAACTTCGGCTCAGCAAACCGATCATCCACTTGTTCTGGTCGATCACCCCGTCATTGAAATCGTCGGTCAAGAGAGTCGGCTCGGCCGCTGTCGTCGTGACATCAAGAATGTTCGAATAATCCGAATCGGAGACGCTGTTGAACCCGCGGATCCGGTATCGGTACGCGGTTTCCGGATCGAGGCCGAAATCAACGAACTCGGCCTCTCCCGGACCGGACGTGCCGACCGTCACAAAGTCCGTACAACCCGCACCCGCGCATCGTTCGATCCGAAAGCCGTCCTCATTGTTCGAATTGTCGGTCCAGCCGATCCGCGCGTAGGTGCTCGCGACGGACACAAGATGAAGGTCGGACGGCGCGGAAATTCCCGCCGAGCTGATTGTGTAGGAGTCGATCAGTTCACCGGCCTGCGTATAAAAGGAAAAGTTGATCGAATTGACCGTCGCCGTGACGAGCTGCGCACCATAGTCCGATCCGAAGCGCACGACGCTGTCGGGATCGATCGAACGGAATGTGCCCGTGCTCTCTCCGCCCAGCCCGTTCGTCATGTACGGGAATCCGTTCTTCATGATGCGTTCGTAAACATGCGAATGCCCGGCGAGAACGGCGGTCGCTCCCCATTTCGAAAAGGGCCAGCGCATTTTCGCGGTCGCGGAGCGCGACGAGTATGGAGTGTGGTGGAAAAAGACGATCTTCCACGGCGCGGTTGATTCGTCGAGGCGCGCCTCGAGCCATTGGGCCTGAATCGAATCCGACCGGTTGCCGTCCGGCTCACGGGCATCGCTGTCGAGCGCGAACAGTTCGACCGGTCCCTGAATGGTCGTGTAATAGCGTTCGTTGTTCGGCAGCGTGAAATAGTCGATGTAAGGCTGGGTCGGATAACCGAGGTTGTTTTCGTAGTCGCGGTTTCCGAGCGTCGGGAAGAAGCGGTTCTCGCTTGCTCCGACTCCGTACACGCCGACGTACGGGTAAATGTATTGGTGGTAATACTGGCCGATGTTCCGGTCGATCGTCGACGCCTCGCCGTCGGGATAATTGTTGTCTCCGACGGTAATGATGAAATCAGGATTCCAGCCGTTGACCAGGGCGGCGACGTCGGCCTCGTGCTGGTCCCCGGAACCGTAGTCGCCGATCACCGCAAAGCGCGTGACCGCGACCTGTCCGAAGCTTTGGACGGCCTGCATCGCGATCACGACGACGATTGCGGTGACGGTCCCCAGGATATAGTTTTTGCGTCGTTGTTCGTGCAGCGTTGAATTTTTCATGTTCCTTGTTCGGGACAGTTTGAATGTCCGTTTAATCCTCCGATGGTTGAAGTCTGGCCGCGAGCGCTTCCGCGATTTGCGAAGCCGGTTCGAGCGACGTGTCGAAGGCGATCATGCGAAACGCGCCTTCGCGCCCGAACCGGCCGATCGTCTCGCGGAGTGCCTCGCGATAGTCGGTGACAAACTTCTCGATCTCGGGAGCCGGCCTCTCCTTCATCCGATGTTCCTTGGCGCGTTCGCGGATCCGCTCGACGAGAAGCCTGTCCGGCGCGTCGAGACAAACGATCAGTCCGAACATCGGCGCCCATGCCGGGATCGGCGAGAATTCCGGATCGGACATCCAATCCGGAAAGGTCCCGCGGGAATAGCGGATCTGTGCGACGGCAAAGATCGGACCTTCGTCGATGACCGACGCGCGCCGGTCGCCGTCGATCCGGCGCCGGAGAGTTTCGAGCCGGATCAGATGTTTCAATTCGGTCAGCGGCGCTTTCGGAAACGCCGCCCGCCAGCGTGCAAGACGCGGCGCGCTCCGCAGTGCCGTCGCCGCGAGATCGGCCCGCGGAAGCCGCCAGACAGAGAGTCCGGTGCGGATGCGGCCCGGCATTTTCGAGAGTTCGACGGCGAGCGCGCTTTTCCCGACGCCGGCCGGCCCGACGATCTCGACGACCCTGGCGGCGCCGATCAGGTTCACAACTTTTCCCATATCGCCTGCCGAACGTCGCTCAAAACCTCGTCCAACGGACGTCCGGCGTCGATCACCTCGGCGCGTTCATTGCTCCAGTCAAACTCCCAAAGTTCTTTGGCGCGCGAGATCACGTGCGAAGGCGCTTCGTCCGTTTTTCGGATCGCGGCCGTGACCGGATCGACGCGCAGCACGATCATGTGATCGGCCGACTGCAGCCGGCGGTAGTACCAGCATTCGGCCCGCGACATGAAGAATCGCCATCCGCGGGACCTGATCGTTTCCTGCCACAGCCGCGGCGCGTCCATGAGCCGGATGCCGGCCACCGGGTACCTGTCGCAGAGCACGATCTCGCCGTTCGACGCCGCCCGGCGCATCCGCCGATAGAGCCGGACGCGGTCGCGCGCCGTGCAAATGCGGCGCAGTTGGCCGAAAAAGTCGGCCATCGGACGCGGCATCATCCCGTGCATTTTCAGCATTCCGCCGGCCCACAGCGTGAGCATCGACTTGGGCGGCTTCCCAAGATGGAAACGGCGCACGGCGAACCGTTTTCCGAGCCATTTTTCAGATTTCGACACGCAGGTCGTTTTGCCCGCGCCGTCGCCGCCGACGATCGCGATCAGACTGCCGCCGGCCTCCGGCCTTTTTCGGGCGCGTATTCCGACGATCCGCGAGGCCACGCTTTTCACTCGTCTGACGAATCGAACCGACGATTCGGCGATCCGTCCCGAAAGCGCGTGATCGGCGAGCGCGGATTCGAGTCTGAGGCGCGCTGCAACTTTGGCAAACGGCCTTCCGGGCTCGCGCAGAAGCCGCGTGCAATCGGCGAACAGCTCAGCGCTGATCAGCGGAAAATGACGCCGACGGAGACAGCTCAACTTCGCTTCGTTCGCCGTCGATTCGAGAAAATCGAGTTCACGCGCGATCTCGTCGCGGAGGGCGCGGGCCGATCCTTTCGCCGTCCGCGCCGCGCTTTCCGCGACCGAAAACTTGAGCGTCATGCGGATGATGAATAGCAGCAGCTCGGCTTCGGGCGCGGGCACGAAGATCCCGTCGAGACGCGCGGCGCCGGCTAGCAACATCGACTCGACCGGCAACCGGTAGTTCTTTGTCAGGTCGTGTCCGAGCGTCAGCTGCAGATGTGCGTGGACGTGGACGAACTTCCCGCTGTCGCGATCGAGGCCGTAAAAGTTCAAAATTCCGGGCATTTCGGTCGATCCGGCGGTGAATTTCTTGAATCCGGTTTCGGCAAGAAGCGCAAAGAAGCTTTCGGCGTCGCGGCGGTCGACGAGCAGATCAAGATCGCCGTCACCGGCGAGCCAGTCCCTGAGCCGGTAATTGCTCTTCCACTGGCAATAGCGGATCGATTCGCGGTCGAGCCCGGACAGCAGCTGCCGGATCATTTCCAGGGTGCGCACGGTCTGCGGTCCGCCGGTGGTCTTGTTTGTTTGCCGAAACATCATTACTTCCATCGAATTTGGTTCTCCTCACGGATCAGGTGTTTTCCGCGGATTCCCGTGACCCGAGCGGGAACCTTGATTTCACTGCGAGATCGACGACCCTGCCGAGCGCCGCGGCGACCGGTGAATCCTGCCGCCCGAAAATGATTCCCGGCGTCAGCGCGATCGCTGCGATCGTTGCGGCCGCGGAGACGGGAATGACGACCAAAGGTATCAGCGCTTCGGCAATCCCTCCGGTGCGCGCCGCGAACGTCAGCGGCAGGGCGGTGACGACCGCCACGACCGTCGCGCGCATGCCGGGCGAGTGTGCGTCAAGAAAGTCGGCCCAGGATCGGCCGGTGAGCACCAGGCTCAGCTGGGCCATCAGCGCGAAGTTGGCGGTGACCGCGACGAGGACCCCGGCGGCGACGCCCGGTACCCCGTAGAAATGTCCGAGCCATGCGCCGCCGACGACCGCCACGGCATACATCGCCTGCCGCCACGCCCGCCGGTAGACGGCTCCGGTCGCCCGCGCGAGCGAATCGCTGAGCTTGTAGCTCGTCCGCATCAGAAGTCCGACCAGCAGGATCCTCAGCGGCAACGCGACCGGAGCCCAATCGCGGCCGAGAAGCAGCGTCACGATCTCCGGCGCGACGATGATCCCGACCGCACTCACCGGAATCATCACCAGCCCGATCAGTCCGACGCCCTGCAGATAGGCTTCGGCGAGCCGGTCACGCCGGTTCTGAAGTTTCGCCATCGACGGGAACAGGACCCGGTCGAGAACCTGCCCGAACATCGTCGCCGGGCCGTTCATCAACTGATAAGCGCGGCCGTATATCCCGAGTGAAAAGAGGTCGAGCGTGCGCGCGACGACGAGATTGTCGCCCTGCAGCGCGAAATAGTTGGTGATCCTCGCGATCGTATGGCCGCCGCCGAAATACGCCAGATCGCGGATCGCCCTGACCGTCACTTTCAAGCCACGCGGCGGGTACTCGTAGATCACCATCATCGTTCGGAGGACGGCCGCTCCGATCGTCGCCGCGACGAGCGACCAGACGCCGAACCCGAGAAGAGCGAGCGCGAATCCGCAGATGAAATAGCCGATCCCGAAGCTGAGAATGTCGCGGATCGCGAGCCACTTGAATCTCAGTTCGCGTTGCGCGAGCGCCTGGCCGACGGTTCCGACCGCCCGGATCGGAAAGAGCCAAACCAGCACCTTCAACACCGGAACAAAGCCCTCGGACCTGAAGAATCCGCCGATCGGTTCGGCCGAAAAGTAAAGGATCGCGGC
>JAKOSS010000798.1 GCA_029777145.1 Acidobacteriota bacterium
CGATCAGGGCGTTGATGTCGGTCGCCGCCCGCGCCGCCGGCCTGACCCGCGCAAAGTCCATCATATCTTTCGTGACACGGGAGATCCGCTCGATCTGGGTTTCGATCAGCCGGAGGTTCTCAATGTCCTTCTCATCGGAACTGCGCTTTCGCATCATCTGGATCAGGGACGAGATCGACGCAAGCGGGTTGTTCACCTCATGCGCCAAACCGGCCGACAGCGTGCCCATCGCCGCGAGCTTTTCGGTCCGGATCAGTTGATCGGTTAGTTGCTGGAGCTGCTCGATGTCGTCCGCCATCTTGCGGCTCATTTCGTTGAACGATTGTGCAAGCAGGCCGATCTCGTCGTTGCTCTGCCGACCGTCGACCTCGGTACCGTAATTTCCCTCGGTGACCCGCACGGCGGCGAGCGTGATCCGCTGCAGCGGGCGCGAGATCGTCCGGACGATGAGAAGCAGCAACAGAAGATTCGGAACCAGCGCCGAGATCACGCTGAAGACGAGATATTTTCGCCAGGCCTCAAAGTTGATTCCGTCCTGAAACGCCCACCAGACGATCGGGATCTGAAAGAGCGTGAAACTGACGATCGCGACGGTCGCGATGCTGAGCGCGATCTTGTATGTGATCGGGAAGAGTCGGAATTGATCGAGAGCGTTCTCGAGCGAAAAAAGCTTGAAATTTGAGATCGCGTACGCGTAGATCAGCACTCCGGGCAGGACAAAGATCGAACTGTACGGCAAAAGAAAATAGTATCCGAAGAAAGGAAAGACGATATTGGCGGCCGTTTTCAAAGCGCCCGTGATCATCAGGCCCCAGATGATCGCGCCGAGCTGCTGCGCCTCCTGCGACGAGCGCAGCGCCCGGTATTTTCGGAACAGGACGAGAGCGCCGTATCCGAAAATGAAATAGACGTAAACGACGAACGCATAGGCGAGCGGCGCGAGGTCGATCTCGAACCGGCCGTCGCGGAACCCGACGTCGCGCCAGAGAAGTCCGGCGAACGCCGCGGGAATCAGCACCAGCGACGGCGCAAACAGGATCGCCGCCTTTCGCCGCGGCGTTCTCGAATTTTCGGGGAAGACCCAGGCGAAAACGGCGAGCGAACACTGCATTAGGAGCGCGATGATAAAGCTCGACGCGGCCCACCAGCCGGCGGCGACGTTCGTTCCGTGAAAATTCCAGAAGATCAGGTCCTTGATCGTCCACAGGGCGAGGAACGCGATGAACGCCGCGAAGGTTTGGTGCGCGCGGTTGCGCGGATTCGCGACGAAGACGTAAAACCCGAGCAGAACCAGGAGGAACAGCGCGAAAAGATGAAGCAGGACGAGCACGGTTCGAGTGTAGTTGCAGCGTCCGCCAAGTGCAATCCGGAACGAAAACGGTCAGCGATCGATCTTGAATTTCAGAGTAATCCCGACGGCGTGCACGTATTTGAAGGATGCGCCGCGGTTGTTCTGCAACATGTAGAAATACTCGGCAGAAAAGTTGCCCGAATACTTCTTTATGATCCCGGCGGAGAACTCGTTCCGTGTCCATGACCGTGACTGGAACTCGAAATATGGCTCGTCGGCGACGAACCATTCGAACTTTTCCTTGCCCGATCTCCTGACCGGAACGGCGATTTGGAACTTGTTGCGATAACGCGTCGAATCCGGCCGGAAGTTGCGAAACCGATGTTCGATTCGATTCCGGTCCTTGATCGTGAACGAACCGAACTTCTTCTCGAGACCGACATCGAAGCGAAGACGGCTTTCAAACTCCCGCCGGCCCGCATACGGCTGACCGGCGCGGTACAGATACGAAGGCGTGAACGTGACGAAACGGTTCGCCCGAAATTCGAGCCCGACCGCGATCCTCTCATCGACCGGTCCCGAAACATTGCGCCCGATCCTGAACGTCCCCGTCAGAACGAGAGAAAGTTTGCCGGTCTTGCCGTCTTGTTTCATGATGACGGGAATCGTTAGGTAAGTGTCGGTCCAGATCTGGAAATCGCGTTCCGGAGGTGAAGTTTGAGCCGGCGTTCGGATCGCCGCAGCGAGGACAAAAAGAAGAAGCAACCGGAGGCGCATGTGTTACAAAAGCATCACAGAAATGTTACAGCTGTAACATTAGGCTCGATGCCTTGAGAACGCAAGCAATCCGGAACTAAGCCGCTCGGTCAAGAAGCCGTGGCTGCGAGGCGGTATCGGTTTCAAACGATTCGGCGGGCGAATCGGCCAGGTTCGTCGGCGCGGAATCGATGATCCCGCGATCATCCCCGATCGTTTTCATGAGGTCGGCGAGGACCGTTCTGATCACATCCGCGTTCGACGCCGATTCGCTGAAGTGCGCCAGAAATTCGGATCGCGCAATGTTCCGATGGGCGTGCAAACGGATCTCATTCCGGCGCTTCCATGTCGCCGAAACGGCGTCCGTCGCTTTCCTTCCGGCAGCCGACTGAAATTCGCCGGCGGCAAATTGGTCGCCGCTGCCGAGGCGTCCGATTTCGACGCTCAATCCGGCGTAGCGATCGAAATCGTCGCGAAATTCAAAGATCCGTGAGGCGCCGACCGAGGCGACGCAGAGCCGCTCGAGATCCTTCCGCAGCCGACGCAATTTTTCCTCGTCTCCGAAATCATAGCCAACCCGTCCGAGAACATATGAATCGAATAATTTCCGAAGCCATTCACTTCCAAGCAGAAGTCGAACGGCGAATTGAGGCCAGAAAACAAAGTTTCCAAGGAGTTTCAGTACGAAGGTTGGCCTGCCCTTCTCGCTTCGCGAGGAAAGCAGGTAGAAGACCCCGAACGGGGCTCCGCAGGCGAGATAGATGATTGATAGTTCGAACGTCGTCACGGCCATCGCTGACGCAATGGACGTGCCAGCATCGAATGCAAGAATGCCAATCGGTCACGTTCTTCAATAGACAGAGCGATTCCGGGATTAACTTTTTGTTAAACCTGGAACAAAAACGGGCCGCAAGGCGTTTCAAAGTTTGCATTACGCAAAATAAGCCGGATGGCTTCGCAAATTGCAAAAATCGAAAGTTTAGGCAAAACGAACCGAACATTTCGTCATCATTGGGACAAGGGGCGCGGTCATCGCGAAATCAAGGGGGAAATAAAGCAGTCATGAATACGAAAGCGAAAATCAAGGTAATCAAGAAGGGTGAGGTCAAGAGTTCGGCAAAGGCCGGCGCGCGGGACAACAACAGCGCGAAACATCAGGTGAGAGAGATGGTCGGCAACGTCACGAACTGGGTGAGTGAATTTCAGCAGCGGAAGAGCGACGAGGCAAAGAGCGCGTTCGAACAGCTTTTCGGCCAGCGTCCGCAAACGACCGGCGCGTAAGATCGGTAAATCAGTAAGAAAATCTCCGTTTTGTGTTTGAGGCAGTTCGCGTGAACTGCCTTTTTTTCGTGCGTCCGATCCTTTTGTCAATTGTCGGCAAATCTTTTAGACTCAGAGCAGACAACAAATCTAACGCGGAATTGATTCAGCGCTGAAATATGAAGGAAAAGGTCGTTATCGTCACCGGCGCAAGCAGCGGGATAGGCCGCGCCACGGCAGCCCTTTTTGCCAAGAACGGGTCGACCGTCGTCGCCGTCGGACGCAGTGAAAAAGATCTCGTTGTTCTTCGTGACGAGACGCTCAAGAAAAAAGGGAACCTCAAGATCCATCTCGCAGATATTCGCGAAACGACGCAGGTCGAAAGGCTTGTCAACGACACGGCCGAAGCATACGGCCGGATCGACGTGCTTGTTAACGCCGCCGGGATCATTGCCAACGGTTCGATCGAATCGACCACACTCGACGATTGGGACAAGATGCTCAACATCAATCTGCGATGCGTCTTTTACCTGATGCAAAAGTGCGTGCCGCATCTCGAAGCTGTGAAAGGCAACATCGTCAACGTTTCGAGCGTCGCCGGGACGCGCTCGTTCCCGAATCTGCTGGCCTACTGCGTGTCAAAGGCCGCCGTCGATCAGTTGACCCATTGCGCGGCGCTCGATCTTGGAGAAAAGGGCGTGCGCGTGAATGCGGTCAATCCGGGCGTCGTCGTCTCGAATCTCCATCGGCGCGGCGGGATGAACGAAGAGAATTACGCTTCTTTCCTCAAGAATTCGAAGAACACGCACCCGATCGGCCGGGTCGGCGAGCCGAAGGAAATCGCCGAATTGATCTACTTCCTCGCGTCTGACAAGGCCGGCTGGATCACCGGAGCGACGTATGCCATCGATGGCGGCCGTGCCCAGACATGTGCGCGCTAAGGTCTTAGATGAGAATTCAACTGCTGCCAAGTACGATCGATGATGGCCGGGCCTCGGTGCGCCAGCATCTTTCCTGTCTGGTGGTCGACGACCTGGTCGCGATCGACGCCGGGAGCCTTGCCCAATCCTCCACGGACGAACAACGCGCGGGTCTTCGCGACATCGTTCTGACCCATTCCCATCTCGACCATATTGCCGGGCTACCGTTGTTTGTCGATGATCTCTTCGCGACAACGCGTCGTCCGATCGTCGTCCACGCGATCGCGGAAGTGATCGACGTTCTTGAACGCGACATCTTCAACTGGTCTGTTTATCCGAAGTTCTCCGAACTCAGCAATGATTTCGGGAAAGTACTTGAATATCGATCTTTTGAGGCAGGTGATGAGTTCTCCGTGGCGCACCTGGACTTTCGGGCCGTACGGGTCAATCACAAGGTGCCGTCAGTCGGTTTCATTGTCTCGGATGATTCAAGGACGGTCGCGATGACGGGCGATACTGCCGAACTGAACGGGTTCTGGAATGTCGTGAATTCGATGGACCGGATCGACGCGCTGATCGTTGAATGTGCGTTCCCGAACCGGCTCGAAGAATTATCCGTCATTTCACATCATCTGACGCCGGCGCGGCTCGCCTCCGAACTCCTTAAGTTCGAACACGATTGCCCGATCTACGTGATGAGCATCAAACCGGCATATTATGACGAGGTCAGGAGTGAGCTTGAAGCGCTGTCGATCGACGGATTGGAAATCTTCGACGGCGGTCGATCGATCGAGATCTGATCAAACGTGTTCGCGTCGGAAATTGACTGGTTCAAAGGAACTTTGCCGGTGCTCTCCGACGAAATCATAAAGCACGACGCGGCCGTTCGAGAGAACTTCACGGATCTTGAAGGTCCGCTCTTCGCGGCTCTTGCCCGGCATCAGTTCCGCGCGAAACGTAACTTTCATTTCAGGCCGGGCCCAAACGCTTTCGCGTACAATCTTCCGATAAAAATTTCGAATGAATCCCATTCTCTAATCGTTTTGTTCTTCCTTCTTTTTATGCTTCGTGTCGCGCAACGACGGATGAGCCTTCGCGTCCGGCCGACGCTCTCCGATCTTGTTGCTCGGAGGCGCGGTCGGTTTCCTGATCGAGTCGAAGACCGTCTTCTTCTTTTTCCGTCTCTTGCCGCCGGTCACATCTAATGACGATACAATAAGAACTGTTGACAAGTATAGGGCAAACTTTCAGTATAGGAGTCATTGCGGACGGCTCCCGCCGATCGTCGCTGAATCTTGATGAACAAACGGTCAATCATCTCCGCGCGCGACCGCACGCTCGCCGGCGAGAGCGCACCGCCAGGTTGGCGCAGACCATTTTGGCTTCCGGCGTCAAACTATTACTTTCTCGCGATCGGCGTCGCTGTCGCGGTATTTTTCCTCGGCTGGGGGATCTTGCATGACGGTCAGGAATCGATGCCGTGGATACCCGCCGGCATCATTTCAGGGCTCATAATACTCGGTGCGGTCTTCCTGAGGGAAATTATCCTCCGGCGATATCGGCGCCGCTACATGATCGACGAACGCAGGCTCGACAGGAATCTGCGGGCCGTCCGCGCGTCGAATTCGGCGACACGTGCGACGGGCAAACTGTCGATCGAAAGGAATGCCGATCTCGTCCGGCGGATCAAAAAGAAATCCGCCGCGGCAAAGACTCTCATGCGATTGCCCGACGGGCATTTCGAGGTCTTCGAGTTCTGCTCCGAGTATCTCGCGCTCACGGACGCCGAACTTCCTACCGTCGGCACCGGATCTCCGCGATTGGCGGCACTCAGGAAAGGTCGGGAGACGGCCGAGAACACCCGAAAGGAGCATTTGCTCCTCTGGGCGGAGATCGAGGCGAAGCGTCTTACGAAGGAAGCGATCGGTCGTGTTACAATTTCCGAGCGGATCGAGACTGCGCAGAAGGCGTCCGATGTATTGGAAACGGCGCTGGAATATTATCCTGACGAAGAAGCGCTGATCAGTTCAAAGCTGGCCGTCGCGCAGGTGATCGGATCGATGCGCGTCGGACATTGGATCGAGCAAGCTGAACGGGCACAATTCAAGGGCAATTACCGTCGGGCGGTGAGTCTGTACAAGGACGCATTGTTTTTCCTCGCGCGTGACGGTGATCAGGTGCCTGACGCCGCGTCCGTAGCCGAGCGAATCAATCGGGAGATTGAGAAGATCAACAATTTGCCGGCAACATCAAATATGGAGCAGACCTCTACATCAGATGATTAGTCAACGATGCCCGAAGTGCTCGAGCGATCGAATTCGTCGAGGCTATCGCCCGACACCGCTTTGGTCCAAGATTCTATTCAGGTACAACCTACTTTGTGACAACTGCAACTGGGAGTTCAAAGGATTCGCCGTCCCCGGCACAGTTACGTCGAAGCCGCGACGCCGCAAGCGGCCGGAGAACGCCGACAGTCGCGTCGATTAGGCCCACGTCCCGGAATTTGCAAGTGCGGTTACTGTCTCCGATTTTCATTCTCGTTGTTTTGTGTTCCGCGGCCTTCGGGCAGGGAACGGAAGCTTCCGTGGCCGAGGTCGATCGTATCCATGTCGGCGATCTGATCGACGTCGACGTTCTCGGGACCCTCGAGTTTGACTGGCGCGGTCGTCTTACTCCCGAAGGATTCCTTCTCGATTATTCCGCGTCCGACGAACGGATCAACGCCCTTTGCAACTCGCCGCAGGAACTTTCCCTGAAGATCGAAAATGCATTGAAGCGCATGCTCCGTGAGCCGAAGGTCGTGGTCCGCATTCTCGATACGTCTTCGCGCCCGGCGGCGGTCGTCTACGGTGCGGTCCGGACGCCGCAGAGATTTCAGTTGAAGAGGCAGGTTTCCTTGGCCGAGCTGATAGTTCTTTCCGGCGGTCTGACCGACCAACTCGGCGGCGAGATACAGGTCTTCCGCCCGGCGAACCAATCCTGCGGCGCCGGCGCGGTTTCCCCGGCACCCGACATGAAGGCGACCGAGGGCAACGGTTCGACA
>JAKOSS010000086.1 GCA_029777145.1 Acidobacteriota bacterium
GCGCATGCATCCGGACACGGCCGAAACGGCGACGCTGCGGAACTGGCTCGACATCATGACCGAGCTGCCCTGGTCCAAATCGTCGAAGGACAATCTCAATCTCAAGAAGGCTGAACGCATTCTCGACGAGGACCATTACGGGCTCGAACGCGTCAAGGAACGCATCGTCGAAGCGCTCGCGGTTCGCAAGCTGCGCGAAAAACCGAAAGGCTCGATCCTGTGTCTCGTCGGACCGCCGGGCGTCGGCAAGACCTCGCTCGGACGCTCGATCGCGCGTGCCTTGAACCGACAATTTGTTCGGATTTCGCTCGGCGGACTGCATGACGAAGCCGAGATCCGCGGACATCGCCGGACGTACGTCGGCGCGATGCCGGGACGGATCGTGCAGGCCATCCAACAGGCCGGAACGAACAATCCGCTGGTGGTGCTCGATGAGATCGACAAGGTCGGGGCCGATTTTCGCGGCGATCCGTCGTCGGCGCTGCTCGAGGTTCTCGATCCGGAACAGAATTTTTCGTTCCGCGACAATTACCTGAACGTCACCTTCGACCTGTCGAACGTCATGTTCATGACCACCGCGAACGTGCTCGACACGATCCAGCCGGCGCTTCGCGACCGGATGGAAACCATCCAGCTTTCGGGCTACACCGAAGAGGAAAAACTCGAGATCGCGAAGCGTCACCTAGTCCCGAAACAGGTCGAAGAGAACGGACTCGAGCGCGAGGACGTGAAGTTCGAGCGCAAGGCACTGGCCAAGATCATCGGCGAATACACGCAGGAAGCCGGATTGCGTCAGTTGGAACGCGAGATCGGCAAGGTCTGCCGGAAGGTCGCCCGCAAAAAGGCCGAGCTGGAGGGCGAATTCGAGCCGCAGCGGATCACGGCACAGGCCGTCAAGGATTATCTCCGCGCGCCGAAGATTTTTCGCGAGGAGGCGCTCAAAAAGGACGCGATCGGTATCGTCACCGGACTCGCCTGGACCGCCGTCGGGGGCGACATTCTGTTCATCGAGGCGCTCAAGACGAAAGGCAAAGGCAATCTCAAGCTGACCGGCCAACTCGGCGAGGTCATGCAGGAATCGGCGCAGGCGGCGTTCAGCTACGCGAAGGCGCGCGCGACGGAACTGGGGATCGATCCGGAGGACTTTGAGAATTACGACATCCACGTCCACATTCCCGAAGGCGCGATCCCGAAGGACGGACCGAGCGCCGGCATCACGATGGCGACGGCCCTTGTTTCGGTTCTTGCGCAACGTCCGGTCCGGCGCGACGTCGCGATGACGGGCGAGATCACATTGCGTGGCAACGTTCTGCCGATCGGCGGCGTCAAGGAGAAGTTGCTCGCCGCGCGACGCGCGAATCTCAAGACGGTCATCATTCCGGCGCCGAATAAACGCGATCTGGAGGATCTGCCTCGGGAAGTTGCGGAGGATTTGACGTTTCTTTTTGTTGACAACGTTCGCGAGGTTTTTGCGGAGGCGTTGCTTCCGAAGGTTCGTCCGAGCGACAAGGCGAAGGCCCAAAGCGCGAGGCAGAAGGGGTGATCGGGGGCGGAACCGCGGTCGGGACCCAATAAATACGGGCTTTCAAAACTTTGACATCACCGACTCAGAGTTGTACTTTTGAGAAGGTGCCCGCCACTCAAACAGTTTTGCGGGAACTTTATTAGTGGTCGATGCGTTTGAGTACTTCGACCGGATAACTTGCAGGGTCGTTTCATCGATTCGCCGTAACCCCTGAAGATTCAACAATAGGAGTATAGACGAGCTTGATTCGAACACCATTTTTTAAAGCACTTTCTTTAACAGCAATCTTATTTTCAGCGTTCGCCGCGTTCGGTCAGACCGACGAGACGCGGAGGGCCGAAGAGCAAATGCGCCTGTTGATCGAGAAGTCGGGCGGCGAATTCAAAGCCGGCCTGACAGCTCTCGAAGACAATCGCCGTCCGGCGGCGCGCGAAAAGTTTGACCGCTCGATCGAGGTCTTCCTGATGTCGGGAATCAACCTCAATTCGAACAACAACGCCCGCGCCCGCGAGTGTTACAACCAGCTGATCGAAACGATCTATCGGATCGAATTCCCGAACGAGAAACAGGCGCCGCAGATACGCGCGCTTTCCGCGACCTGCAACTGGAACATCGACAACGCGATGTCCGACAAGATCGCGAAGCTCGTCATCACCGCGCCGGTCACGGAGTCTTCGACCGAAACGACCGCGGTTCAGCAGGGTCCGAACGACCTGACGCAGGGATTCGTCGAACAGAAATTCGAGCGTTCGCCGCTCGATGCTCTTGCGACGCTTGAACTCAATACGGTCGAACTCGATGTCAACACGCCGGAAGCGCAGCAGCAGATCCAGTACATCTCGTACGCCGTCTCGAACAATTCGCTCGGACTGAAATTCCAGGTCCACCCGATGATCCAGCAGTACATCAACTACTATCAGGGTCGCGGGCGTTCGACGATGGAAACCGGACTTTACCGCTCGGGCATGTTCATGCGGATGGCGCGGCGGATCTTCCGTGAAGAGGGCGTGCCGGAGAACGTTGCGTGGCTCGGTCAGGTCGAAAGCATGTGGAAACCGCAGGCGCTTTCGTGGGCCGCCGCGTCCGGACTTTGGCAGTTCATCCCGGGGACCGGAGCGCGTTACGGCTTGCGCCGTACGGCATATCTCGACGAACGCAACAGCTTCGAAAAGGCTACCCAGGCGTCCGCCCGCTATCTGAAGTTCCTCGCCAACCGCTACAACGGCAACTGGGAACTCGCGATGGCGGCATACAATTCCGGTGAAGGGAACGTCGATCGGGCGATCTCCAGGGCCGGAGTGGCGAATTTCTGGATCGCTTATCCGTATCTCCCGAAGGAAACCCGCAACTACGTTCCGAACATTCTGGCGACCATCCTGATCGCGAACAATCCCCGCGCCTACGGCTTCGGCGGTGTTCGCCCGGCGCCGCAGCTGACGTGGGAAACGGTCCTGGTTCCGCCGGGCACGAGTCTTTCGTTCCTCGCGCAGGTTTCGGATACGTCGGTCGATTTCATCCGTTATCTGAATCCGGAACTGCGGGCGAGCACGACTCCGCCGGAACCGTACGTCGTTCGCGTGCCGACCGGAAAGGGAGCCGAGGTCGTGGCGATCTTCCGCCGCGTGCCGAAGGCGAACCAAAACACGGCGAAACTGACGAAATCCGTCGCCGGCGAATCGTGGCAGAATGTTTCGAACCGCACGGGCGTCGCCGTCGAGGACCTGATCGCAGCCAACGGCGGCGCGAAGACGCCGCCGAGCAAGATCGTCATTCCGAATTCGAACAACCTTCGTACGACGAGTTATCAGCGTCCGACGTCGCAACTGCAAACGACGGCCGTTGCCAGCTTCGTGACGGTCAAAGCCAAGGCTGGAGACACGATCACCTCGCTCGCGAAACGTTTCGGCGTGTCGCCGGCGGATGTTGCGAACAGCAACGGTTTCACCGACGTCAATACGAAACTTCAGGCGGGACGCACGATCAAGATCCCGAAGCGCTGATCGCCTGACGAAAACTGACAAAACGCGGTTGCCTTTGACGGCGGTCGCGTTTTTTCATTTCCGTCCGCACCGGACGTTTCTTTTGCAATTCGAGCCCAAGTCCCGTTTAATTGTGCTGAACCGATGCTCGACACCGCGCTTCTCATCAACCTTCTGGGATTTTCCGTCGGGATCGCGCTTTACGCGCTGATGCTGGTGATGGTCGTCCGCCACCGGCCGGCCGGGCGGCCGCACGGGATCGACCGCCTACTGCTCGCGACCGCGTGTCTCGGTCTCGTTTGGAATCTGGGCGAGTTCGTCGTTTTCGTGCTCAAGGATTTTCAGGGAGCGGCGGTTCCGGCATGGCTCCTCGCGGGATCATACTCGGCGCTGGGGTTTCTCCCGTCGGTGGTCGTTCATTCGACGTGGCAGAGTGAGGAAAACACGCGTCCGAGTCTCTTTTACCCGACCGTCACCGCATATCTTTTGAGCACGTGCGCTGCCGCGCTGAACGTGATCGCCGCCGCGAACGGCAACGGAGTTCCGTCGCGGACATCGCTCCGGTTGCTGACATTCGGCGCGATCGCGCTGCTCGTCGCACTCTTCGTTCTCGCCTTCAGGCAGGCGCTCGAACGGAAGGCCGTCTGGATCACCGCGCTTCTTGTTTTTGCGGTCTCGACGCTTCATCTGAGCGCGCACGATGACCGGTCGTCATGGCCGGTCGAACTCGTCGCACACCAGTCATCGCTGCCGTTGGCGCTTGCGATCCTGATCCAGGACTATCGTTTCGCGTTTGCCGACCTGTTTCTCAAACGAGCCCTTTCGTTGATGCTCCTCGCGTTGTTCGCCTTCGGATTGTACGTATTTGCCGCCGTTCCGCTGCTCGCCTGGCATGAGACGCATGACAAGAACGACGTGCAGGCGGCGGTCATCGTGCTTGGTTTGTGGATCACCACGGCGCTCGTTTACCCGAAGCTGCACCGGTTTGCCGAGTGGTTCGTCGATGCCGCGATCCTGCGCCGGACCGATTTCGAACGTCTGAAGGCGTCGATCGCGGAAGCCGTCGAGCGGGCCGAAGACGATTCCTCGGCGCTCGATGCAGCGTGTTCGCTGTTGCGAGCCGCGCTTGGGTCGGAACATGCAGAATGGCGCTCCGTCGGGGCTTCGAGCGATCTGTTGCCGTCGGTCCGCTTGGAAACGCTCCGCACGACGGTACTCGTTCCGACGATCGGATCGCCGTTCTTCGAGTTCGAATTGTTGCGGCTCGCCGGCGGCCGGGATCTTTTGTCCGGCGAGATCCAGATGCTCGAATCGGCGGCGCTCATCGTCGCGCGGCGGATCGACGCGATTCGCGCAACCCGCGAGCGGATCGAGTCCGGGCTTCGCGAGCAGGAGTTCTCGAAACTCGCGGCGGAGGCCCAGCTCTCGGCGCTGCGCGCCCAGGTCAATCCGCACTTTTTGTTCAATGCGCTGACGACGATCGGCTATCTGATCCAATCGGCGCCCGACAAGGCGCTCGATACGCTCCTGCGGCTCACGCGGCTGCTCCGCGGCGTTCTCAGATCGACAGGCGAGTTCTCGAGCCTTTCGGACGAGATCGGATTGATCGAGAATTACATCGAGATAGAGAAGGCGCGCTTCGAGGATCGTCTGAAGGTGACGATCGACGTGCCGACCGAGGTTCGGACGTTTCGCATCCCGAGCCTGATCCTTCAGCCGCTGGTCGAGAACGCCGTCAAACACGGGATTTCGGAGAACAAGAAAGGCGGAACCGTGGCGATTTCAGCGTCGGTCGAGAAAACGGCCACAAGATCGGCGCTCGTCGTTCGCGTTTCGGATTCGGGCTGCGGGCACGCGCCGGACGGCTTTGAGCGCGAAGGCGGAGTCGGGCTGCGGAACATCCGGCAGCGGCTCGAACGTCATTACGGCGGCGACGCCTCACTGACAATGACCGGCGACGAGTCGGGAACCGTCGCGGAACTGCGGATCCCTTCGGCGGCCCGATCGACGGCGGCGTCACGCAAGAATTGAGATGGAGAATTTACGGGTCATCATCGCCGACGACGAACGGCCGGCGCGCGAATTCCTTAAGTCGTTCCTTCGCGGAATGGACGGAATTGAACTTGTCGGTGAGGCCGAGGACGGTGAGTCGGCGCTCGAACTGATCCGCGCCGAACATCCGGATCTGGCACTCCTCGACATTCAGATGCCGGAACTGACGGGCCTTGACGTCGTGCGCCGTCTCGATCCCGGGGAAATGCCGCTGATCGCGTTCGTGACGGCGTTCGACGAGTTTGCCGTCAATGCATTCGATGTCGCGGCCGTCGATTATCTGCTCAAACCGATCGACGCCGGGCGGCTTCAAGAGACGGTGGCGCGGGCCCGGAAACGACTCGGAGCCGCTGACTGGCGTGCCGCTGAAACCCGCAACGTAGTCAGGGCCGCGCAGTCGATCGAAGAAGCCGCACAGCGGCCGTTCGTCGAGCGCATTCCGGTGCGTGTCCGTGACGAGATCGTGCTCGTACCGACGGCGGAGATCGCGTCGATCATCGCCGACGGCGAACTTCTTCATCTCACGACCGATTCGAATTTCCGCTACACGTTCAATTTCAGGCTTAAGGACCTCGAAGCGCGGCTCGATCCCGACAAATTCGTCCGCGTCTCGCGTGGCGCCATCGTCGCTTTGGCGATGATCTCGAGCATCAGCCCGCTCCCCGGCGGCATCTACCAGATCAATCTCACGAACGGCCAGCAGATCGTCTCGAGCCGGCTCCAGTCGCGGCTTCTTCGTGATCGATTGCTACGTTTGTAAACCGTTGATCGCTTCTTCCAACCGTTCATCCCTCGATTCCGACCACTCGTTGAAAACCCTTCGGCGCACTTTCCCGTAATTGCTAAACTCTTCGTGAGTATATATTTCCGATTATTTTAGCGAGGCAGACAATGAAGATCGGTTCGATTTTATTCGCAATTATTGTATTGATTTCGGCGGCGGGCGCCGCCAACGCACAGGGAGTGACGGTTTCCGGCCAGGTTTCGCTGGCTGACGGAACCGTGCTCCACGACGCGATCGTCACGCTCGTCCAGGCAAAGCGCAAGACGAAGACGGACGATCAAGGTCGATACGTTTTCGAGAATGTGCCGCCCGGGCGCTACACGATCACAGCGCACAACGATGGATTCGGCGATTCGACGCAGACCGTCGACGTCGTTGATGCCGCGCTCAGCGTCAATTTCACGATGGAGATCAAGTCCGTCAAGGAAGAAGTGACGATCAC
>JAKOSS010000799.1 GCA_029777145.1 Acidobacteriota bacterium
CGGCTATTACGATTACGAAAAAGGTTACACGCCCGAGTGGCCGGGGTTCGATTCGTTCAAGGGATTGATCGTTCATCCGCAGAAATGGACCGACGAGATCGACTACGAAGGCAAGCGCGTCGTCGTCATCGGCAGCGGAGCGACGGCCGTGACGCTCGTTCCCGCGATGGCCGAAAAGGCCGAGCATGTAACGATGCTCCAGCGCTCGCCGACGTATATTCTTTCTCTTCCGTCGAGCGACAAGATCGCGAATTTCTTCCGGGCGATCCTGCCGTCAAAGGCTGCATACTTTCTGACGCGCTGGAAGAACATTCTCATCGGAATGTTCCTTTACGCGCTCTCGCGAAAGCGTCCGTCGGCGATGAAGAAACTGATCGCGAAAGGCGTGCGCAAGGAGCTCGGCGAGGAATCAATGAAGGATTTCACGCCGAACTACGAGCCGTGGGATCAGCGGCTCTGTCTCGTACCCGATTCGGATCTCTTCAAATCGATCCGCGACGGCAAAGCGTCAGTCGTGACGGATCAGATCAAGACATTCACCGAATCCGGGCTCGAACTTGAATCGGGCGAGAAACTCGACGCCGACATCATCGTGACCGCGACCGGACTCGTCCTCAAAATCATGGCCGGTCTGCAGTTGGTCGTCGACGGCGAGCCGGTCGATCTATCAAAAACGCTGACATACAAGGGAATGATGTATTCGGACGTGCCGAACGTGACGTCGGCATTCGGCTACACGAACGCGTCGTGGACGCTCAAATGCGATCTCACCGCCGAGTACATATGTCGCATTTTGAACTATATGGACGAACACGGCTTCACCTCGGCGACGCCGCGGGTGCAGGATCCGAACATTGAAACCGAACCGGCGCTCGATTTTACATCCGGATACGTTCAGCGGGCGCTCAATGAGCTGCCCAAACAGGGTTCGAAACTGCCGTGGAAACTTTATCAGAACTATGTTCGTGATCTCTCGATGCTGCGTTACGGACGGATCGAGGACGGCACGATGGAATTCAAAAAGGCCCCGTTCAAGGAACGGGCGAAGGCGGTTGCCGCATGAACATCGAAGAAACGATTCAGATCCTGACCCGGACGCCGGTCGCGCTGGCGGCGATGCTGTCAGGTACATCTGAATACTGGAACCGCGCAAACGAGGGCGACGGAACTTGGTCTCCGTACGACGTCGTCGGGCATCTCGTCCACGGCGAGAAGTCCGATTGGATCCCGCGCGTGAAGCACATCGTCGAGGGCAAGAGCGGGACATTCGAGCCGTTCGATCGCAACGCGCAGTTTCGTGACAGCGAAGGTAAATCGATCGAGGATCTTCTCGGCGATTTTGCGAAACTCCGCGGCGAGAGCATCGGCGCGCTGATCGCGCTCGGGTTGGCCGAAGACGATCTCGCACGCGAAGGCGAGCATCCGAGTCTCGGCCGCGTCACTCTCGGACAACTGCTCGCGACTTGGGTCGTGCACGATCTCGACCACATCACGCAGATCGCGCGCGTCATGGCTAAGGTAAACACGGAAGCGGTCGGACCGTGGCGGCAATATCTGACGATCCTTGAGGACAGACGATGATCGACGAACGGACTTTCTATTCGGAACGCAAATTCGATTTCACGCCCGACGAAGTTTTCGGGGCGTTCGCCGATCCGGCGAAGCTTTCAAAGTGGTGGGGGCCCGACGGATTCACGAACACGTTCGAGATCTTCGACTTTAGTCCCGGCGGCGAGTGGAAGTTCACGATGCACGGTCCGGATGGCTCGAACCACTGGAACGAGAGCGTTTTCGAGTCGATCGAGCAAGATTCGAAGATCGTGATCCGTCATGTCGTCCAACCGTTATTCACGCTCACCGTTTCGCTCGAACCGGATGGAACCGGGACGCGCCTGACCTGGACGCAGGTTTTTGACGACGCCGAGATCGCGCAGCGCGTCGCGCGCATCGTCGGTCCGGCGAACGAGCAGAATCTCGACAGACTGACCCGCGTCCTTCGCGGCGAATCGGTCGGTCAATAAGAAGCGCGGACAACCGCCGGGATCGAATGAGTTCCGAAACAAATAATTCAGATCGTTCGCGTTTGACGGACGAGAGTGACACCGCGACCAGCGTCGAGCTGCTCTTCTCGTACGGAACGCTGCAGGATGCGGAGATCCAACTAGCCACGTTCGGACGCCTGCTCGAAGGCGAACCGGATTCACTTTCCGGCTATTGTCTGGAGAAGTTGCCGTTCGAGAGTTCGCCGGTCGGCTATTATTACAATGCCGGGAGATCGCAAGATCCGACGGCGAAGATCGTCGGAACGAGATTTCGTCTCACGCGCGAAGAATTGCTTCGGTCTGATCAATACGAGGCTGACGCGGACTATCGACGTCGATTGGTCAGACTCGATTCCGGGCACGATGCGTGGGTTTACGCCTATTCGGAATCAGAATTCGCGCCGAGTGAATAGAGAATATGAGGGCCTATCTGATCACCACTGCCGTTATCTTTGCGGCGATCATCGTCGCGCATATTTGGCGCATCTTTTCGCACGAATGGAACGCGATCACCCAGCCGGATTTCATAATCGCGACGGCCGCGGCGGTCGCTCTGCTGGCGTGGGCGCTGGTTCTGATCAAGCGAGGCAAGTGACTGTCGCCCGCGAATTCTGGCGAATTGGCGATAGTCAGAGACAACGCCGCGATCTCAGCCTACGGAACCGCTTTTCTTTTTCGCGAACATTGTCGGGAATGTTCTTGTTAGCGTAATCTGAGATCAATTGGCCTGAAATCAGGGCAACCAGGTTTAGCGAAAGCGGCGACGAAACGAAGAGGTGCATTTGGGACTCAGTTTCGAAACAAAGCGGTTTCTTGCGCGGTCGATCCGATGGTCGGCGCTGATCGGATTTGCGACCGGTGCTGCTAATGTCGTCGGAACCGCCATCGCGTACGCACCGCCGGAGCACGGTTGGGGAGGAGCCAACGAAATTTCCACGATTCTCATGGGCCTCGTTCTCATGCTGTCATGTACTTCCTTCTTCATCGGATGCTTCGTCGTATTGTTTCCGCCATATCGTTGGGGCGCCGCGATGATTTTGGGTCCAATCATCGTCGGAATATTGGTCCTGCTTACGATGCCCCTTGCCGATCGAATTCAGAATCAACGGTTGCGGGCGATGACATTGCGGGCCGAACCTTTGATCGCCGCCATCGAGTCGTATGAATTGAAGCACGGAACACCACCCGGAACTCTGGATCAACTCGCACCCGAGTTCATAAGCGAGATACCGAATACCGGAATCGCGATCTCGCCGAAATACGGCTATCTGACCGAAATTCGGGGCGGAAAGGACAGATGGAAGCTTGGGGTTCGGATGCCCGGTTTCAGTGGAACCATTACAATTACGAACGATCCGAAGTGGCGTTGGGGCAATCAGGTTTTCGAAAAATGGAATTGGGAAGGAGTCGAGTAAAGGGAAATCATGTCGCAAAAACAAAAAATAACTCCATGCCTGTGGTTTGACGGGAACGCCGGGGAAGCGGCGGAATTCTACACCTCCGTTTTGGGAGGTTCGATTCTCAGCGCGAACAAGTTCGACGGCGAAAAGCCGGTCACCGTACAGATACGGCTCGACGGTACCGACGTCGTCCTGCTCAACGGCGGGCCGCAGTTCAAGTTCACGCCAGCGATCTCGCTGTTCGTGACGTGCGAAACGACGGCCGAGATAGATGCTCTCTGGTCGAAGATCACTGCCGGCGGAAACGTCATGATCCCGCTCGACAAATATGAATGGAGCGACCGTTACGGCTGGGGCGTCGACAAGTTCGGGATGACCTGGCAACTTATGCTCGGCAAACTTTCGGACGTCGGACAGAAGATCGTTCCTTGCTTCCTTTTCGTCGGCGACAAGTGCGGCCGCGGCGAGGAAGCGATCCGCTTGTGGACCGGACTTTTTCCTGATTCGCCGATCGACGGGATCCTTCATTACGGTCCGGGAGAGCCGGGCCGCGAAGGGACGATCAAGCACGCGCAGTTCGCGCTCTCGGGCGGAAAATTCATGGTGATGGACGGTCCCGGCGAACACGCGTTCGGGTTCAACGAAGCGGTTTCGCTGATCATCGACTGCGCCGATCAGACTGAGATCGATCATTACTGGGACGGGCTCATCGCCAACGGTGGTGCCGAAAGCATGTGCGGCTGGCTCAAGGATCCGTTCGGCGTTTCGTGGCAGGCGGTCCCGACGAACATCGGCGAGTTGCTTTCGAGCCCGGCGGCGATGGACGCCCTGTTCAAAATGAAGAGGATCGATATCGCGACGCTCGCGAATGCAGGGTGAATTTTCGACAACTCGCATGAGTAACGCGTTCACGCGTGACCAACGTAAAGCCATGGAAAACTTGAAGTGGAGCAAATCGGAAAAAGAGATCGCGCGATGCGTCTTCGACCGGGCGCTGATTGAGGAAAAGGACAAATTCATCGCTCAATTCAAATCCCGGACCAGCCGAATAGACGATGTTTCCCAGATTTGGGAAGTAGTCGAGTGGGCGGAACGGAAAGCGCGATACATCGATACGACTTATCGCTACCGATACTCACAGCTGATAACGGTTTTCGCGCACCTTATCGCGGAACGAAAGGTTAATCTCGAAGAACTCCAAGGCCTTTCCCCGGACAAGATCGAGAGCATCAAACGTTTTTCGGAGTTTATCCGAACGCATTAAGTCGGCCGCGTGTCGTAGTTACCTCAAATCAGTGAGAATTAGGTAGTTGATTCTCGATTCCCCTAGGTCCAAACGATGAATCGGTGAAAATAGGCGATCATAATTTGCCGTCTGCTTCAGAGGCTGTGTCAGAACTTCGATATCGCGTTTTTCGGGTTGAGCGAAGTTGGCAATCTTCTTTTGAATTGCCGTCTGCTTCAGAGGCTGTGTCAAAACCGGACCGGATTTCGTGACATTTCGGCGATATTGTGGCTTGGATCAATTGCGGTATCCGTTTTTGGCATTTTCGCCGAACCCGTTGGTTTTTCGCGGCCGTTAGGGTTTTCGTTCGGGTCACAGAGTTGGTTTTCGCGCGAATCAGGCGGTCTGCAGCGCTGTTCCGCCTGTTTTTCCGAACA
>JAKOSS010000800.1 GCA_029777145.1 Acidobacteriota bacterium
TGAAATTGAGGACATAGACGATCATCAGCAGCGCCAATGCGTACCGCGCATACCCCGTATTCGCTTCGTGGGATTCGTTGTTCATTTTGCGAGAAACGCGATCACCGTCTTGTTGAAATCGGCGGCTTTTTCAAACTGCGGAACGTGACCGCAGGCGTCGAAAATGACGAGTTCGGAACCCGCGATCCCTTTGTTGAAAGTCGTGGCATCCGCGAGCGGCAAAAGCTTGTCTTCCTTTCCCCAAACGATCAGCGTCGGCTTTTTGATCTCGCCGAGCCGGTCGTTCAGGAAATCTTCGCGGCGTTTGATCGACTCGATGACCGCGTTGATCGTGTAGCCGTCGTTAACTGTAACCCTCATCGCAAAGAACTGGTCGACAAGCGCTTCGTTGTTCTGGAGCGCGGGCGATGCGAACAGCAGCTTCAGATTGGCACGGATCTCGTCGCGGGTCGAGTTGTTCAGTTGGTAGATCTGCTTTTCGTCGACGACCGCCGGCAAAATCCCGGCCGAGTCCGCGAGAACGATCTTCTCGACCCGGTTCGGATATTTCACCGCCATCAGCGCCGAAACCCAGCCGCCCATCGAATTGCCGACGAGCGACGCCTTCTCGATCTTGAGTTCGGCCATGAATTTGTCGAGAAAATCGACGAGCGTCCCGACGCGGTATTTGAGAAATGGCTTGTCGGATTTGCCGAAGCCGATCTGATCCGGCGCGATGACGTGATATGACGCGGCGAGCGCCGGGATCGTGAAATTCCAGCTTTCCGCCTGCGCGCCGAGACCGTGAACCAGGATCACCGTCGGTTTCGCCGGATCGCCGGCTTCGAGATACCGGATATTTGCTCCGAACACGGCAACGGATTTTTCCTGCGGAGCCTGCGCGAACGCGGCAACAGCCAGAATCGAAATAACGAAAAGCGATCGAACCAGATTATTCATAATGTTTCTCCTCGGTCGCGGGAGCAATTTTTGCCCGCGGATCTTGCGAATTCGCGCAGTTTCGCCGGAATGCGTGTTGCGTGATCATCGCGATATTGCGTTCCCGCAAGGACGCAAGTGCGCAAGTACCGTATCATGTGGCCGCGGAATTTCTCATCCGCAAGTAACTGTCGTCAACTACCCGGCGATTTCGTTGACGGATTCGCCTCTGATGTACAACGCCTCAATCTCTTCGCGGAATCGCTCGGCGATCACGTTTCGTTTGAGCTTCATCGTCGGCGTGATCTCGTCGCCCGAAAAATCGCGGTCAAGGATCCTGAAGTTCTTGATCCGTTCGGGCGATGAAACCCGCGAGTTCGCCTTATCGATCGCGTTTGAAATCCGTTTGAAAACGTCTCCGTCGAAGGTCGCGGCCTCGGCGTCGTTGATGGTGACGAGCGCGACGCAATAGCTTTTTCCGTCGCCGGAAAGGAAGCATTGGCTGACGAGATGATCTTCCCTGACGAAGTTCTCGACGATCGCCGGCGCGACGTTCTTGCCGCTCGAGAGAACGATGATCTCCTTTTTGCGGCCCGTTATCGTCAGGAAGCCGTCGCCGTCGAGCGCTCCA
>JAKOSS010000801.1 GCA_029777145.1 Acidobacteriota bacterium
GAGACCAATCAGCTCGTCAATCTTTTCAACTTCTGAGTTCGGCAAAACCTGTTCAAAGCGGTAACATTTTTGTCACAACCGGTCTGAACGCGGTGTTTTCCCAATGAAGCACGATTGATGCTCGACATGAACAAAGGCGCGGAAATCTTTATGGACGCGATGTCCGAGAACACGGCGGCGGCAGCTCAGACAGAAAAAATCGTTTTTGATGAAGCCTTTATGCTTCACCACAGAACTGTCTATCGGGCGGCCCGGTCCGTGGTGCGCGATTCCGGCCTGGCCGAAGACGTCACGCAGGAAGTCTTTCTCCGCCTTCATCGTCATATCGACTCAATCAACAACCTTGAAATGCTTCGGCCGTGGCTGATCCGCGTCGCGTTGAACCTGGCGAAGAACACGCTCCGCACTAAATTCAGGGCGAACACGCGTGAAGAAAACTACGTCAAAGAAACGGATGACGGCGCAACCTTTTCGGTCGAGAGTGACTTTGAGCAGCGTGAAGCGGTAAATGAGGTAAACCGCGCGCTGAACAAGATAAAGGAACCGCTCCGAAGCTGCCTTATCTTAAGGCAACAAGGTTTGTCTTACCGCGAAATTGCCGAGAGCCTGTCGCTCAATGAAACGAGCATCGGACAGTTCGTCGCGCGCGGACGAAAAGAATTCGTTCGCCTTTACGGCAAGATCGGGAGGGACGGATAACATGGAAAAGTGTTTTGATGAAGGCACTCTGCAGGCCTTCCTGGACAACGAGCTTGAATCCGAATTCGCCGGCCGCGTGGCGCGTCACGTCACCGACTGCGAATCGTGCGCGGAACTGCTGGCGGTCGTCGAAGAAGAAACGGCGCTCGTCTTCAGCGCGCTTGAACCGGAATTCAACACGCTCGTCCCGACTCAGAGATTGTGGAACCGGATCAACGATTCGATCCGTGACGACCGCCCCGGCATTTGGCAGCGATTGATCGGGCCCGTGAACGCCATGTTCGCACGGATGTCGATGCCGGCGATCGCCGCGTTCGCGAGCGTTGTCATCGTCGCCGGGAGTTTTGTCATTCTTTCGACCGCCGACGCGGGCCGCGACGATCTGACGGTCGCTTCGAGCGCCCGCCAGCGAACAATGACGATCGTGATGCTGCCGAAGCCGGTCGAGACGAACGTCGCGACGGAGGTCAGTTCGAATGAACCGGAGGACGAGATCCGCCCGGTCCGCGCCAATTACGAACGCACGGCTGCACCGCGGACGCCGCGTCCGACCGCCGCCACGCCGCGTTATGTCAGCGCCGAATCAACGTATGTCAAGACGATCGCGCAGCTCGAGAAGACGGTCGACGCGAACAAGGATTCGCTGCTGAGCCCCTCGGCGCGCTACTCGTACGAGAAGAACCTTGCGGTCGTCAACGATTCGATCGACCGGATGCGCCGCGAGGTCCGCCGCAATCCGAAGAGCGACACCGCGCGACAGATCCTGTTCAATTCTTACAAGGACAAGATCGATCTGCTGAATTCGGTAAATGAACGAGGAGAGTTGATGGCGAGCCTTCGCTGATCATCGGACAACAATGTTCCTAACACGCTCTGGCTTTTTGAA
>JAKOSS010000802.1 GCA_029777145.1 Acidobacteriota bacterium
ATCGCGTTCCACACATTCGAATACGATCCGAAGTCGGGAAGCTTCTCGAGCGACGTGAAGATCGCCGCGTTCGACGGTGAATCGGTCGACAGTTCGGCGCCGGAAGCGTCGATCAAGATCAATCCCGAATTCCGCTTCGCGCCCGACGGCAAGTCCCTTGCTTATATCAACCGTGCGGGTGTGCCGAATATTTGGTCGATATCGCTTCAGGACCGCAAGGAGCGGCCGTTGACGGATTTTTCGACCGGGCTGATCACGAGCTTTGGATGGTCGCGTGACGGCAAGCGCTTGTTGGTCGTCCGCGCGACGCTCAATTCCGATCTTGTCCTCATCAAGGACAACACGCGCGCCTGACGCCGATTTGCAATTCGGCCGCGAATCGTGCAAATCTTGGCGCCGGACTCCCGAATCCACAAAACGGAGAATTCAATGGCGAAGATCACCTTCTACGGCGGTGTCGGTTCGGTCACCGGCTCAAAATACCTCCTCGAATCAAACGGAACGCGTGTTCTCGTTGATTGCGGCCTTTTTCAGGGTGAAAAGGAACTGCGCGAACGCAACTGGCAGGATCCGCCGTTCGACCCGAAATCGATCGATGCGGTGATCATCACGCATGCTCATATCGATCACACCGGCTACCTTCCGCGTCTTGTCAAACTTGGCTTCTCGGGCAAGGTTTTCACGTCGCGCGCGACCTGCGATCTTCTGAAGATCCTTCTTCCCGATTCAGGAAGGCTGCAGGAAGAGGAAGCCGACTATCGCAATCGCCACGCGTTGACGACGCACAAGCCGGCGCTGCCGCTGTATGACGAGCAGGACGCAAAGGCCGCGCTCGAGTTGCTCGTCGGCGTCCCGAACGACGGTTCGCCGGTTGAGATCGCGGACGGGTTCCATGCAAGTTTCATGGTCGCCGGACATATCATGGGCGCCAGCCTCGTCCTCGTCGAAATGGACCGCGCGCGGCCCGACGGCAGTTCGGTCCGATTTTTGTTCTCCGGCGATCTCGGCCACTATGACCAGCCGATCGTCAAGGATCCCGCTCCGCCGCCGGCCTGTGATTATCTGATGTGCGAATCGACCTACGGAAACCGGCTTCACAGCGTGGTCCCGTCAGAGGTCCAGTTGGCGCAGATCATCCGTGAAGCATCGGAGCGCGACGCGCCGATCCTGATCCCCGCATTTGCCGTCGGAAGGACTCAGGAACTCCTCTACATGATCCGTGAGTTGGAAGACGAGCATAAGATCCCGTCGATGCCGGTCATCGTCGATTCTCCGATGGCGGCGCAGGCGACGCAGGTCTACAACCGCTGGAGCGAGGAACATGACGAAGAATATGCCTCGATCCTTGCGAAGAAGATCCATCCGCTCAAGACGGATTGGATGAAAACGACGACGTCCCGCGAGGAATCAAAACGCCTGAACGACATGAAAGGCGCGCGGATAATTATTTCGGCGTCGGGAATGATGACCGGCGGCCGTGTGCTTCACCACGCGATGCGGATCCTGCCCGACCCGCGGGCGACGGTCGTCTTCGTCGGGTATCAGGCAGCCGGAACAACGGGTCGGCGGGTGCTGCGCGGCGAACACGAGGTCAAGATCATGAAGTCGTGGATCCCGGTGCGCTGCCGCGTCGAGAAGGTCGAGGGATTTTCGGCGCATGCCGATTGGAAAGCCGTGATCCGCTGGCTCGAAGGTCTGCCGAATACGCCCAAAATGGTCTTCACGACGCACGGCGAACCCGACGCGGCCGCCGCGATGGCCGGCCATATCCGCGACCGCTTCGGCTGGACGGTCGAAACGCCGCAATACGGGCAGAGTGTGGAACTTGTCTGAAAGTCGGTAATGAGTTGTCGGTGGTCAGTGGTCGGTGGTCAGTGGTCGGTGGCCAGTGGTCGGTGGCCAGTGGTCAGTGGTCGGCGGTCACGGACTGAAAATCTCCCGATCCCCGACTACCGACTCCCGACTCATTACTCCCGACCACTGCTCACTGATCACTGATTCCGCTATTCGTACCTCAGGCACTCGATCGGATCGAGCCTTGAGGCGCGCAGGGCAGGGAAGACGCCGAAGATAAGCCCGACGCCGATCGAAACGGTCAGACCCGTGACCACTGCCCAGAGCGGGATCTGCGCGGGCAAACTCGGGAGCAGTAGAATGATCAGATTGCTGATCCCGACCGCGAGTACCACTCCGATCAATCCGCCGAAAAACGTCAGGGTCATCGCTTCAAGCAGAAATTGAAGGACGATCGCGCCCTTCGTCGCGCCGATCGCCTTGCGGATCCCGATCTCCTTCGTCCGCTCGGTCACCGACACGAGCATGATGTTCATCACGCCGATGCCCCCGACGAGCAATCCGAGACACGAGATCGCGATCGCGACCAGACCGACCCCGCCGATGATCCCGTCAAACTGCGCGATGAAATTGTCCGCGGTCTTGATGTCGAAGTTGTTCGGCTCGCCGAATTTCACGCCGCGCCGCTGGCGCAGAATGCCTTCGATCTCCTGCACAGCGTCGTTTAGCTGACCTTGTTTCGCCTGGATGATATGGAGGATCGCATCGCGCGTCGGGGCTTCTTTTCTGGCCGTCCGGAATGGCATGAAGACCTTCCGGTCCTCCTCGTTCTCGCCGAAGAATCCGGCTTTCCGCTTCTCGATCACGCCGATGATCTCCCAAGTCGAGCCGTTCATCCTGACTACTTTACCGACGACATCGTCGGGCGTGTCAGGAAAAAGGGCTTCGACCGTGTTGACGCCAACGACAATGACCTTGCGGCGCTGATAGTTGTCGGCTTCCGAGATCCAACGTCCCTGACGCAG
>JAKOSS010000803.1 GCA_029777145.1 Acidobacteriota bacterium
CAAACGAAGCTTTCATCAGCCTTCGCAAATCGTGCACTTCATCGGAAAAGAAGTCGCCGACAAAAACGAAAACCACGAAACCGACCGCAGTTTCGTGGTTTTTCAGTATTCGCCGGCGAATGCCCGTCTACTTCGGCGGGTTGATCGTCAGTTTCCAGCCGTCGCTCTCCTTGATAAAATCCATCATCTTCCAGGCACCTTTTTCGTCGAGATATTCGAGCGTCGCGGTGTTGCCGGTGATCTTCTCGTTTCGCGACTGATTCGAAGGATTCTGCGGCTTCTCGGCCAACTTCATCAATTCCGCGTCGACCGACGATTTTTCGTCTTCCGCCAACAACCCGAAAAACTCGAGCATATCTTTTGAAAAGACCCGCTTCAGAGTCTTGACGTCTTTGTTCTTGCGCGCCTCGTATGCCGTTTTGTAAGCGTCGGTCGGCGTCGCCAACGAGAATTCCTGCTTCGCGTCGCCCGGCGTCGCGGTGTTCGACTCGCTCGGCGCCTGATTGACCGCCGTGTTTGAATTGGACCGGTCCGAATTGTCTGCCGTCCGGTTTGCCTCCGGTTTGTTGGTTTGACCGTTGCCGGTATTCGACTCTTTTTGACAGGCCGTCGCGAAGAGCGCGGCCATGATCGAAAGAATCGTCATGATCCTAAGATTTTTCCCCATTCGGTTTTCCTTTTCTTGATTGATTTGGGCGAAACTGAATCGCCGAAGAAAACGATATCTGATCGGACCCGAAAAGAAACCACCCGTTTGGGTAAGAATTTGTGCGGACCGCGTCGATTGAGTGCGGCAAGGCGCGGCTTAGGCCGCATCATCGGTTTGATCATGCTCGCGATGGCCGGAGATTCGTTTCTCACGCCAGAGCATGATGCCGGTGTACCCGAGGGCCAAGAGCCCGAGTGAGCCTTCCTCCGTTATTTCGTAAGGAGTTCCGTCGGAACCGACCAACATCGGCGTCGACGATTCATCGGGAATCTGCGCGTTATCGTTGTTTTCCATCGACGAATTTCAATCTAAAAAAACGACGGCTCACCGGCCGTCGCGATCAACAAGACTTGAAAGGAGACCTAATTCCCGGCCGGGATGAAATCGATTCCCGCGACATCGTCGTTGACGTTGTAAACCTGCGAATTGTACTGGTAGCTCTTGCTTTCGACCGAGACGACAACCGTCGAGCCGGCCTCGATGTCTTCAAACTTGAAATATCCGAACGGTGACGTGCGGACGGTTTTTGTTTGACCGCCGGTGACCGTCAATTTCACGATCGCGTTCGGCAGCCCGCGACCTTCCGGAGTCAGAACCCGGCCGCTGAATGAGACGTTGGCCGCCGTCGCGATCTGCCCGGCGATGATGGGCAGGTTCACGGTCGTGTTGTATGCCCAATCGACCAAGGTGAAGTTTGCAAACGAATTGACCGTGATCCGGATCCATCCGTACCTTGGACCCGCCGTCCGGAATCCGAAAAACCGCGTCGTCCCGTTCGGCAATCCCCAGTGCGGATTGGGGTACGGTCCGCCGTCGACCTGAACGGTGTTGCCTTGGCCGGCGCCGAATGCCCATGGTCCCGCCGGACCAATGACGGCTCCGCTGTTAAGAGCGTATGGATAGGCATAAGCCCCGACCTGATTACCGAGAAATCCGTCCGGCGTGAGGCCACCGCCGAGCACTTCATCAGCTTGGATGAAGTTGTGCCCCGCAAACAGGTTTCGATGGATTTCAAAGTCGTTTCCGCCGGCCAGATCGAGATTGGCATAGCACCGGTTCGAATTGGCCGCGAGATTGCATGCGACGTTCTGGGTTCCGGAGTAAACCGTCTGCGCGTCCATCGTTTGAAACGCACCCAAAACGCCCAACGCCATCGTTACGCCGACGGCGCGCTCGGTGTATTCCACCGGCTTCGAAATAATCGATTTTGACAGTTTGAGATACGCGTCCAGTTTGCTTGTCGACTCTTTTTTTGGGGCACTCATATTGTTTTATCGCACAAATTGTTATCGAACACTGATCTGAAATGCCGGCTGCATTCGACCGGGAAAACACTCATGTCCTCAAGAAAAGAAGGACATTCGTTAGTTGAAGTGTCACGAAAATAACATACTTGCGGGTTCAGCGCAAACTATTTGTCCGATCGGCCGCTGACGCTTCCCCGACCCGGACTAACCGGAAGCGCGTTCCCGTCGCATCCCTCCGTCGACTTCCCCGATCATCGCGACTTCGTCGAGGTGGCCGCCGAGGAAATCGTTTACGCGTCCGGCCCACGAACCCGGATCGTCGGTTACCGAACCGTAATCGACATACAAGACGTCGAAATTCCGCTGTTTCATCATCCAGTCCCGTACCGAATCGACAGTGTTCTCGAAGCTCTTGCGCAGGTTGCGCCGCGCTTCCTCGGAATTCGGCGCTTCGCCCATCCTCAGACGCATTTTCTCCTGCGAGCTGATGACTTCGGAAATATCCCGCTGCATGTAGATCACTTTGAATTTGTAGTTCAGCGGAAGGAGCGGCAGAAGCTGGGCGATCACTTTGACGCATTTGCCCGACGCCTCGGGAAGCCACGTTTTGTTGCGCGCCAGATTCTTAACGGCCTCGTGTTCGAAATAGCCCTTCTTGTTGCTTTCGTCGGGCCGGCGAAGGCTATCGGTGAAGATCTCAAGACCGCCCGCGGCGAGCATCTGCATCATCATCGACGTTCCGCTCCGCGGCAAACCGCTGACGATCGTGATCTCGCCTTTGTACGCGTCCTCAAAATCGCCGCGGACTTGGACCGCCTTCTCGGGCTGTCCGAGAAATTGCTCGTAGATCGTGATCAGCCTCTTTCTTGCATGATTCATGGCCGGCGCGAGCCGGAGTCCGACCTCATAAGCAGTCGCCGCTTCTTCGTATTTTCGGAGCGCGATCAACGATTCGCCGAGATAGAAATGCGAAACCGGTTGGTAATACTGAAGTCCGATCGAATGGAGAAGATGATCGATCGCCATCTCATATTCGCCCATCTGGAAATAGCAGACTCCGGCCAGATACCATGAGCCGACCTCTTCGGGATCGGCGACAAGCGCGTCCTTGAGGATCGCTATGGCCTCATCGTATTTGTTCAGTTGGTAATACGCATTTGCGAGTTTCAAGCGCAGCTGCGGCTGATTTCCCGCCTCGCTCCGGACCTTCTCAAACAGTTCGAGCGCTTTCAGCGGACGCTGCTCGGCGAG
>JAKOSS010000804.1 GCA_029777145.1 Acidobacteriota bacterium
CGGCCGCGACTGCGAGCGCGAACTGGAACTTGGTTTCAAGCCCTTTGCTCGTTCCCGCATCGAGAACATCGAAGGTATGGACCGTTTCAAAATTGCGCGAGTCGAAAAAGAGCCCGTTCGACTCCGCGTCAGCACGCGTGACCAGTGTCAGCCGATGCTCTGCCGCCCGGTAATCCGACGGCAACGCGAACCGCGGAAGGATCGCCCGGACGATCACCTCGGCCGTCGGGTCGTCATACCGAACGCCGAAGGTCACGCCGTGGAGCGAAAAGCCGATGCGGCCGGCCCAAGCTGATGTCGTGTGCCTCATATCTCTGATTCCGGGCAACAAAAATGGCCTGAGGAAACCCCAAGCCAATCTTACAACGATGTCTTCGAAACCGTTAACAGGTGCCCGGTGCGCACGGCGCAACCTGACAGATATGCACGCCGCCCACCTTGCAGCAATACTGTCCGCCGCCACATCCGTTGTTCGGATCGTTGCTTCCGCAATAGGATGCGGCGCAAGTCACCGCGAGCGCGCTTTTGGGGAAACTAAGCATGGCGACGACCGGCAAGGAGACCGCTGCCGCGAGACCGATCTTCCGGATCACGTCCCGGCGCGACAAACCGCTGCGCTCCATTCCCGTTCCCGACTCAAGTAGACTCTCGTTCGCCAGTTGATCAACGGCAAGCCAAACCAGATCTTCGTCGACCTTGTTCGCGAACTCCTTCCCGAGCAATACCGCGATCTCCGGAACTGTGTTCCGACCGTCACAAGACTTCCACACGAAGGCCGCCGTCCGGTTCAGGCAATGCGCACGATTACTGTTCACGTCGTAGACGAGCACCTCGTCTCCTGCTTCCTGTATCACCAATCCATTCTTGCGGGCTCTCGGGATTTGTGAATTATTCATTAGTCTCCTCCTAGAAAAGTACTCAATTGATATTCCCCGACGGGGGCAATTTCGGTAAGCCGATTTCAGCCCATGAACACACGTTTATCGTGCAACGTTCTCAACTTTGCGACGATTATGTCACGCTTGTTGTCGATTTTCAAGACATTTCAGGCGTTTTTTTTCGTTTATTTGATTGAAACTGTTCAAGATACGAATTTACGAACGCGTTCTTGCGAGGACGACCGCAGGAAGCGCCGCCGAGACCAACGCCGCCGCAACCCAGGCACCGGCGATCGGAATACCGGGATCCGTCAGCACCGCGGCGGCGATTCCCGCAACCGCCGCCGACAGGATCCCGTAGATCGACGTCACGGTCCGGTGGCTCATCCCGGCGACCACCAGACGCTGATAAATATGCTCGCGATGGGCCCGCCAGACCTTTTCCCCGCGGATCGCCCTTCGCAAGAGCGTGTAGATCGAATCGAGCAGAAAGAACCAGACCGGAAAGACGGCGACGGACTGGAGTCCGGCGGCATCGCCTCCGGCGCCAAGAAACGGAATGACCGCGAACGCGAACCCGAGAAATGCGGCGCCGACGTCGCCCATGAAGATCCGGGCCGGTGCCCAGTTGTGGACGAGGAAACCGGCCGCTCCGGCCGCAAGCGCCGTTCCGAGGACAACGACCGCCGGCGCGCCCGCGAGCCAACCGATGACGGCCCATCCGGCGCCGGCTGTGACCGCCTGGACGCCGGCGATCCCGTCGATCCCGTCCATGAAGTTATAGGCGTTGACGAGCCAGACAATCCAGACGACCGACACCGGATAAACGGCCCAGCCCAAGCCGGGAAACGCCGCCGCAAAACCACCGGTGTCCGCGACGGCCAGCGCCGCCGCCAGCGTGTGCACGCCGAACCTGATCGGAACCGGCACGTGCCCGAGGTCGTCGAGAAAGCTGACCGCCGCGATCAGTACCGCCCCGGCCGTGAATCCCCAAGAAATTCCAATGCCGCCGGCGAATCCGTAGACGAGATACGCGGCGAGGCCGGCCACGAAGATCATGATCCCGCCGCCGCGCGGGGTCGGCGTCGAATGCGAACTCCGCTCGTTCGGGACGTCGATGACGTTACGGCG
Organism: Acidobacteriota bacterium; assembly: GCA_029777145.1. The sequence goes on from JAKOSS010000804.1 coordinate 2,010, forward strand.
GAGGCTCCAGCGGCGCACGGCGGCGACCCCGCCGAGCGAGGCGAAAAACGCCAGAAAGCAGATTGAGGCGATCCAGTAGATCATTTTTGTGCGGCGATCGCCGCGGTCTCGCGCGCGATCTCTTCGAGGACGTCGCGCCGCGGCGCCAGTCCCCGTTCGGCAAGAAGCTTCGCACCCGAGTAAATGTCGTCGGCGGTCCATTTCGCGAGCATCCGCGCACCCCGCTCGACGGCCCCGAGACGCAGCGTCCGCCGGTTGACCGCAGCCGCCGCCGTGAACGGCAGCGCCGGCAAGCTGACGCGCCCGGGATCCCGTCCGAGAGCTTCGCGGATCGCGTCCATGACGCGGGCGACCGTTACCGGCCGAGCGGCGACGTTGTAGATTCCGCCCGGCGGACCGTCCGAAAAAACGAGCTCCCGGACAATGTCCGCGACGTCGTCTACGGCGACGAAGGTCTTCAGGTTGCGCGCCCGCCCGATCTGAACGAACCGTCGCTTCATTATTTTCGTTATCAGACGCGCGACGTTGCCGGGGTCGCCGGGGCCGACGACCGTCGCCAGCCGCAGCATGAACGCGCCCGCGCCGAATTCATCCCGAACCGCCCGCTCGGCGGCGAGTTTCGACATGCCGTACGCGTCCGTGGGCCGGCATTCCGCCGCTTCGTCCACCTCCGCCGGACCGTGATCCCCGTAGACCGACACCGAGCTGATGTGGACAAACCCGGCGCCCGAGCGGGCCGCAAACCGCGCCGCATTTGCCGTTCCCCGAACGTTCACCTCTTCGAATCTTTCCGGATCGGATCCCGCGAACTGGTGCGCGAGTCCGGCGCAGTGGATCACGGCATCAAACGGCCCGGTTCCCGCCGCGCATTCGAAATCGGCTCCCGACGTGACGTCGAGCGCCGCCGCGACGACGTTCGGACCGAGGCGCCCCGCGGGTTGCGCGCGCCCGGCGGCGACGACGGCCGTCGACGCGTCCGCCGCCAGACGCCGCGCGATGGCGCCGCCGACGAATCCCGAGGCTCCGGTCACGAGAACTCTCATCCCTATACTCCGCGCAAGGAGGTCGCGTAACGGCCGACCGCCGTCTCGAGCGAATATCTGCCGGTCGCCGCCGCCCGCGCACGCCGGCCCATCTCCGCGAGCGTCTCGCGCCGGGCCGCGATCTCTTCGAGCGCCGCGCGCAGCGCCGCCGGGTCGCCGGGACGCACCGACCAGCCGACCTCGTCATCGCGCACCACCAGATCAAGTTCCGAACCGGGCTCGGTAAGCGCGAGGACCGGCTTGCCCGCCGCCAGGATATTGTACGTCCGGCTCGGCATCGAGACTCCCCACATCCGGTCAACGAGGCTGACGACGCCGACGTC
>JAKOSS010000805.1 GCA_029777145.1 Acidobacteriota bacterium
ACCCTGGTCTGGGGACGACGGCGTGATGCGACCGCTTCGCGGATCAAAGATCTCGCCGACATCGCCCCGGCGATCTTTGATCTGCTGACATGACTGAACAAACCACCTTTGCAAAGAACGACCGGAAAGAGATCTTCGGATGGATGCTCTATGACTGGGCCAACTCGGCGTTTTTCACGACCGTGATCAGCGTCATGCTCAGTCCGTACCTGATTTCAGTCGCGGAGAAGTCACTCGGAAAGAACGGAGTGATCTTCAGTCTTTACTTTTTTGACGTGACCACCGGCGGATGGCCCTCTTTCTGCATTGCGATCTCAGTGCTTTCGATGGTTTTCGTCCTGCCGGTCCTCGGATCGATCGCCGATTACACCCACCTCAAGAAGAAGCTGATGGCGATATTCTGCTATGCGGGAGTTGTCGCGGGATCGCTGATGTTCTTCGTCAAGGGCGATTCGTACATCTGGGGCGGAATACTGCTGATCCTCTCGAATATGAGTTTCGCGGCCGCGAACGTCTTCTACAACGCGTTTCTGATCGATGTCGCGACCGAAGACCAGCGCGACAAGGTCTCGAGCTACGGTTACGGGCTCGGCTACATCGGCGGCGTCGTTATGCTCGTTCTCAACCTACTTCTCGTGAACAACAACGACTACTTCGGGATCGACAAAGGAACCGCCGTTCGGATCTCGTTCCTCAGCGCCTCCCTGTGGTGGGGCATTTTCGGCGCGATCTCGTTCGCGATGATCCGCAATCGCAACGCGGCGAAAGTCGCACCGGATCACGAGAGCCTTCTGACAATTGGCTTCAAGGAACTATGGCAAACGATCAAAGAACTTAACAAGTTGCGATACACGCTTCGATTCCTTATCGGTTACCTCTTCTATAACGATGGTATCCAGACCGTGATCCTGATGTCGTCGGCATTCATCTCGCAGGAACTGTTCACGGAGGCCGATCGCGACGCCTCGACAGATCAGGCGTTCCTCATCAAGGTTTTCCTCGTTGCTCAGGTGTCGGCATTCGGCGGAGCGATCGTATTCGAGCGCGTCGCCCGTGTGATCGGTGCGAAAAAGACGATCATCGCTTCCTTGATCGTCTGGTGCGCGATCGTCATCTTCGCTTATGGCTATCTCGCGACGCAGTTCCAGGCATTGGTTATGGCGGTCTTTATCGGGCTCGTACTCGGTTCGGCACAAGCGCTCTCGCGATCGTTGTATTCGCAGATGATACCGGTGGGCCGCGAATCGTCGTTCTTCGGACTTTACGAGATCTCCGAAAAGGGTACGTCGTGGATGGGACAGATCATGTTCACGATCATCGTCGGCGCGACCGGTTCGTTCCGGCAGGCGATCCTCGGGCTCATCGTTTTCTTTATCGTCGGAAGCATAATTCTGCTGTTCACCGACACGACGCGGGCGATCCACGAGGCCGGAAATCTGACTCCCGAGGAAGCCGAACTGAGCGCGCAGCCGAACCTCTGACATTCTTGGTCAATCGAGGTTATGCGGCTATAATCTAAGTGGCTGCCGGCTCCCCGGCCCCGA
>JAKOSS010000806.1 GCA_029777145.1 Acidobacteriota bacterium
CGTCGCCGACGGTTCGCCCCGACTGCTCGATTTCGGGATCGCGAAGCTCATCGAAGCCGAGAACGGAAACCCGAATATCGATCGGACGAACACGATTGCGCCGGCAATGACCCCAGAATATGCGTCGCCGGAACAGGTCAAAGGACTGACGGTCTCAACCTCAAGCGATATCTATTCGCTCGGGATCATTCTTTTCGAACTGCTGACCGGACATCGGCCCTTCAAGATCCGTTCGAATAACGCCGAAGAGATCACACGGGTAATTACCGATACCACGCCGACGAAGCCGTCTTCACTTTGCCGTCTGAGCGGGGTCAGGATCGCAGCCGGCGATCCGGCGCAGCTTATAAGGAAACTGCAGGGCGATCTCGACAATGTTATTTTGATGGCGATACGAAAGGAGCCTGAACGCAGATATTCATCGGTCGAGCAATTTGCCGAAGATATCCGTCGATATTTGAATGGGCTGCCGGTGATCGCGCGGGAAGACACTTTCCAATACCGCGCGTCCAAATTTGTGCGCAGGAACAAGGCAGGCGTTGCCGCGGTTGCCGGCGTGGCGGCTTCGCTCGTCGCCGGCCTGATCGCGTCGTCGCGCCAGGCGAAGATCGCAGCCCGCCAACGGGACATCGCAAGGCGCGAGGCTCGTAAGGCGGAAAAGATCAACGAATTTCTCCAGCGGACGCTCGCTTCGGCCGACCCGAACGTCGTCGGAAAAGACGTGAAGGTCATCGAAGTTCTTGAACTCGCGGCCCGGAGCATCGAGACGGATTTTTCAGCCCAGCCTGACATTGCAGCGGATCTCGAACTCACGCTCGGTGTGACATACCTCAGCCTCGGCCAGTTGGAATCGGCGGAGAGACACCTGCGGGTTGCGCGCACGCGGTGCAGGGAAGCTTATCCGCGACGAAGCGTGCATACGGCAAAGATGCTTGATGCGTACGGCAAACTCCTGCAAATGAAAGGTGATCTTCGGGCGGCGGAACCTGTTTTTGATGAAGCCTTGTCGATCATCCGGTCGATCCGGCGCGGCGGCAGTCGTGAAGAGGCGGAGATCCTGAACAGTTACGGTTACCTGCTCGCAATCATCGGGGATTCCGAACGCGCCATGAAATTGCACCGCGAGGAATTGGAGATCTGGCGCCGGGTCGGCGGTGAGGACAGCGCCGAGGTCGCGAAGAGTCTCGAGCGGATCGGCGGGCTGCTCACGTCGCTTGACCGGCGGCGCGAGGCCGAACCGATCCTCCGGCGTTCACTGCGGATCTTTCAGAGGGTTCACGGCGCAGAACATCCGGACATCGGTCTCTCAATGATCAATCTGGCCGGCGCAGTCATGGACTCCGATCCGGCTGAGGCCGAAGAGCTTTGCCGTCGGTCGCTCGCGATCCGCCGCAAGCTATTGGGTGACGACCACGCGGACGTTGTCTGGTCGCTGTACAACCTCGCCTACGTTCTGATCAACCGCGGCGATCCCGGTTCGGCGGGAAAATACCTGGCGGAGGCTCTCGGCAAGCGCGGTGCGAACCTTCCCGACGACAACCCCGTCGTCAGCAGTTGTCTGTTGCTTTGGGGGCGCGTCCGGATGGACTCCAGCGACCTTCACGAAGCGCTCGGTGCGTTCAATGAGTGCCTCGCATTGCGAAAGAAGACTCTCGGTACGGACCATTGGCTGATCGCCACGAC
>JAKOSS010000807.1 GCA_029777145.1 Acidobacteriota bacterium
ATCGGCGATCACGCCATCCCGGATCACGTCGCCTTCAAGTTCGATGATCAGGAATCCGCTCTTTTTCGGCAGCCTCGTTTCGAGCGGAGCCGTCGGAGATTGATCGCTGACCGTCCGGACGACAATGGTGCTGAGCCGGTCGTGAATCTCATGGATCGGCATCACGAGCGCCGGAATGTCGTCCGCGACCGTGGCCGTTTCGCCTTCGGGTTTCAGATTCGCCCGCAGCGAGGCCAGTTCCGGCGGAACACTCGCCGGCACGAACGTGCGCCCCGACGGATCGTAGATGAACGTCGTGTCCGACTCGAAATCGAGGTAAACGAACCGCTTGATCAGGTTCGGATAAGCGGTGCGCTGCCGCCAAAAATCGTATCGGGCGGCGAATTCGGCCCAATTGTGCTCGTGCCAGTCTTTTTCCGGCAGCTGGAAATTGAAATAAGCGCTTTGCGTCTCGCGGTTGAAGTCGTCGGCGAAACGTTTCGAATCCGCGTCGAGCCTCGTCTTCATCCTTTCGCGTTCACCCTCGCTGACCTGGCCGACCCAGACATATTGCAAAACGGCCGTCACGACCAGCATCGCGATCACGGCCGGTATGAAGATGTATGAAAGAGAGCTGCGCTTCATAAATTGCGTCCCGAACGCATTATGACCGTTCATTTACGGGCGAATCAATGGCTTTACAAGACATTTTACATTCTTAACATTTTCTTTGCGTCGTCTTAACCAATCGAGTAAGAACCTCTGCCAGAATCCGGAATGTCAGATTCACGATCCCGATTGCACGCATTGATCAAACTGATCGTTTCGGGGTTTGAACGGTCCGGGCCCGACGCAGGAACTGGACGAAAGGATCAAAGTAAAGCAAAGTAATCATAGGAGAAAACAATGAAACAATTCATTACCACCGTTATGTTGGCGACGCTCGTGTTCACCGGGTTGGGCGTTCTGGTTGAGAAGGTCGGAGCGACGTTCAAGTCGGACGATCGGGCGCTTCAGATTCTTCAGCGGGCGCGTCAGGCGATCGGCGGCGATTCGGCGATCGGCGGCGTTCGCAGCATGACGATCGTCGGCAAGACGACGAAAACGTTCGAAGGCGACGGGGTCGCGCGGACCGAGCAGGGCGATGTCGAGATCAACTTCGAGCTTCCGAACAAGATGACCAAGTCGCTCAAGTTCGGCTCGGGCGACGGCAACGCGGTCGTTGACAAGCGCGTCGATGTCGTCGTCATCCGCAAGGGCGACGGAAATGCGACATGGACTACCAAGTCCGACGACACGACGCCCGGACAGAAGGTCGAGACCGTGATCGTCCGCAAACAGGACGAGAACGGGCAGGTTATGACCGAAGACGTCAAACCTGTGATCGTCCGCAAATCCGCTGACGGCAACAGTGCCACGTGGACCAGCGAGGACGGTAAAACGGTCAACGTCGACGGCAAGCAGGTGATCATGCGGCGCGCCGACAGCAACGGTCCGGTCGCCGAAATGCACCAGCAGCTCGAGTTGTTCAAAACGACGCTCTCGTTGCTTCTGACGGCTCCCGAAGGCCTTGACGTCAGCTACACGTACGCGGGCGAGGGCAACGTCGACGGATTCCCGGTCGACATCATCGACGCTCAGGTCGCGAAGACGGGCATCAAGCTCTACATCGACCGCGGCACGGGCCTTCCGCGCATGATCTCCTTCCAGGCGATCAAGCCGCTGATGGTGTTCTTCCGCAAGTCGGACGATACCAACGCGCCGACCAGCGGTGAAACGAAAACGTTCGTCCGCAAGATGGAACAGCCGCAGCTTGAAGAGTTCCAGATCAAATACTCTGACTATCGCAGCGTCGGCGGAATTCAACTTCCGTTCCGCTGGACACAGACGGTCGGTGGCAAGGCCGACGAGACGGTCGACATCACGAGCTACGACGTGAACCCGGCGAATATCGCCGACAAGTTCAAGGAAATGCCGCAGAAAGTCGTCGTCAAGGTCGACGATCAGAAATAGAATTCGGATTCAAACAGGACAAAAAGCGGTTCGCGTCAGTGCGGACCGCTTTTTCATTTGGGATTGGGGATTTGGGATTGCGGATGTGCCGGATCGATCAGCGTAAATCCGAGATCCGCATTCCCTAATGCCAAATCTAACTCCTTTCAGCCAGTTTCGTCGCAATTTGCGGCACTATCTTCCGCGGAACTGTGATCGCACCGGCGATGTGGCGAGCGTCGGTGAAGTGGCCGACGACGTAAACGCCAGAAACATTCGTTTCGAACGTCTCTTCGTCATAATCCGGAACCTCGCCGTATTTGCCCTGATGCGTTTTTACTCCGAGATCCTTCAACATGCCAAGTTCTGCGTCCGCGCCGATCAAGACGAAAAGCACGTCGTTCGGAAACACGCGGTTTTCGCCGTCCTCGCCTTCGAGGACGATCTCATGCTCGCGAATCTCGACCACCCGCTTAAGGAAATAGACGTTGAGGCAATCCTTTGAAAGTTCTTCTTCGAGCGGCTGCTTGACCCAGTATTTGATGCAGCCCTGTTTCGGATCATTGTTCTCCCAATCCTGACGAAAGATCGCAAGGATCGCGTTCGCGCCTTCCTGGGCGAGGAAAAGCGCCGCCTCGCCGGCCGAGTTGCCGCCGCCGATGACCATCGCGTTCTTTCGGACGTACGGATACGTCTCGCGGAAAAGATGATGCACCTTCGGAAGATCCTCGCCGGGAACATTCAAGCGACGAACGTGATCCATCGCTCCGATCGCGAAGAGCACAGACCGGGCGCCGTAAACACCTTTCGACGTGGAGACTCGGAAGTGCTTGTCGCCGAGTTTTTCGACCTTGATCACCTCTTCTTCTGTATGGACTTTCAGATCGTTCTCGAGTACGAACCGCGTGTAGTACGAGAGAAGTTCCTCGCGCGTCGGCTTTTCGCGCGCCGGTTTGAGCGTGCCTTCGATCAGCTCAAGTTCGTTGACGGTCGAAAATACGGTCAGCCCGACCGGGTACTTGTAGATGGTGCTCCCGATCAGGTGTTTCTCGATGACCAGATAATCGAGCCCGGCTTTTTGTGCTTCGAACGCCGCCGAGATCCCTGCCGGTCCGGCGCCTATTATCAAAAGGTCTAACATTTCCTTCAGTGAGCAGTGAGCAGTCAGCAGTAATCGGTGAGCGGTGAGCAGTTTGCAGATCGTTTGCCTGACATTCGTGATCGGAATAACTGATAACTGAGAGCGGAAATCTGATAGCGAGCGCCCTCACGCGCCCATCTGCCGTCTACCAACTACCGTCTACCGCCTACCGTCTACTGTCTACTGTCTACCGCCTACTTCCTCAAGCTTCCTCAATTCGTCCGTAAACTTCTCGATCTGGACCTTCGTGTTCTCGAGCCCGCGTTTGGCCTCGAGATATTTTTCCCACTCGCTGGTGTTCGTCAGCGCCTTGGCGACATCCTCGTCGAGCGCGTGCGCCATTACCGCGAGCAGATCGCTGATCGCCTCGTGATTGTCGAGCAGCGATTGGATGATCGTGTACGCGAGACGCGCGTTCGGAAGATCGATATCGAGATCGTTCTGGTTGATTTGAGATACGTTCATTGTCAGCTAGATTGTAACAAAGAACGCGTCGGAGCGCGGAAGTCGCGGACCGCATGGTCTGCGCGGATAGAATTAAAACGGCAAATTCGCAACCGTCGCGTTCGCATCCCCGGCTAAGAGTTCCGTAACTCCGGCGAGATAGTCGTAGCGGACGTAACCAAGGGCGATATTTGATTCGAGCCGCGGGGAAAATGCGACCGACGTGATCCGTCCTGCCGGCTTGTCATCCGCCGATCTGAGCTCGGTCCCGACGTCAACCGCCGACTCCAACTTCAAACCGCGCAGTTGCTTGGCGACGTGCCCCCTGAAATAGATTCGGGCGATGATTTCCTGCCCGATGTAGCAGCCCTTCGTGTAACTGATCAATCCGTCGATGCCGAGTTCCGGAACGATGGTCGTCTCGTCGCAGTCGATACCGAAAAGCGGAATGCCTCGTTCGATCCGAAGCGTTTCGAAGGTCTCTGCGTCCACTTCGACCGAGTCAGCGGGCACTTCGCCGGCCGGAAGAAACACTCCGGCGAGTCTCCCGGAGCCGAAGTTGAAACCGGTAGTTGATAATTGAGAATTGAAAGTTGAGAAATAGTCGTATTGGTTTGAAAGGTCCTCGACGAAAAACTCGCCGGCGAACGTGAACCGAAAAAGGTTTTGAAAGACCTTTTCGCGCGTGGCGGCCTCAGTTTCAAAGAGAAACCGGTCACCGTCACGCAAAACGCGGACGATCGCGATCAGCCGTCCCTGGGCGTTGGGAAACGCGGCGATCATCTCAGCGCCGTCGTCGAGTTTCGCGACGTCGTTCGTGATCATGCCGTTCAGGAACTGCACCGCTTCCTTTCCCGAGACGGCGACGAGGCCGCGATCTTGCTTGAAAAACGCCGGTACGCCGCTCGTGATCTGTTCGTAAACTTCCCTGTTCATGTTGAATCTATTCTGACGATTCGATCGCCGAAAGCAAAACGCGGAAATCCATCGTTTGGCGATCGAGATTCCGGACGGTGATGATGACCTGCGGGCTCGGATGATACAACGGGACGAGTTTCCGGCCGTTCCAATCGACCACCTTCGCGGCATTCTCTTGCAAAGTCAGGTCATGCGGTTCGATCAATTTCAGCGCGTCGAGCGCGACCGAACCGAGTGTCGCGACGACTGCCGGTTCGATCAGATCGATCTGGCGTTTCAAATAATGTGAGCAGTTGCGGATCTCGCTCCGCGCCGGCTTGCGGTTCGCGTCGGTCTCGCTCCGCGGACTGCACATCACGGTGTTCGTGATGAATATCTCGTCGCGCGTCAGCCCGATTGAATCGAGCAAAACCTGGAAATTGTCGCCCGATTTGTCGCCCCAGAACGGTCGCCGCGTCCGGTCCGCACCCTGACGTCCCGGCGCCTCTGCGACGAAGAACACCTTCGGGAAGATCGTTCCGTTCAGTTCACTCAGAACCGCGGTCTTGTCCCGCATCTTCTCGCAGATCAGGCACGCGCGGGCCTCGGCGGCGAGTTCTCCGAAGAGTTTCAATTTGCGGTCTTTGTTCATCGTCGGGCAAATTTGTAAAATCGAATTTTAGTAAATCGGAGAAATAGTTAACAAGTATGGGGCAGATCACTCAAGAATCAGTTTTGGACGCGTTGCGCGGTATCAAGGATCCGGATCTCGGAAAGGACATCGTCACGCTCGACTTCGTCAAGGACCTCAGGATCGACGGCGGCGACGTCTCGTTCCGCATCGTCCTGACGACGCCGGCGTGCCCGGTCAAGGAAGCATTCGAGGCGGAAGCGAGATCGCTCGTCGGCGCGATCGACGGTGTTACGAACGTTTCGGTCACGATGGATGCCGAGGTTCCGAAAGGCCGCGGGATCGCCGGAAACATGGCGCTCCCGAACGTCAAGAACATCATCGCGGTATCGAGCGGCAAAGGCGGCGTCGGCAAATCGACGGTCGCCGTCAATCTCGCGGTTTCGCTTGCGATTGACGGAGCGAAGGTCGGATTGATGGATGCCGATGTCTACGGTCCCAACGTCCCGCTGATGCTGGGAACGGCGCACAAACAGCCGGTCGTCGAAAACGGCAAGATCCTGCCGATCAAGGCCCACGGCCTGAAGATGATCTCGATGGCGGTCCTCGCGCCGCCTGACAAGCCGATGATCTTGCGCGGTCCGATGCTCCACGGCATCGTCCGGCAGTTTCTGACCGACGTCAATTGGGGCGAACTCGATTATCTGATCGTCGACATGCCGCCGGGAACCGGCGACGTCCAGCTTTCGCTGGCGCAGCTCGTGCCGGTCCAGGGTGCGGTGCTGGTGACGACGCCGCAAACCGTCTCGCTGGCCGATGTCCGCCGGGCGCTCAAGATGTTCGAAACAGTCGCCGTTCCGGTGATCGGCGTCATCGAGAACATGTCGTACTTCATCCCGCCCGACATGCCGGACAAGCGTTACGACATCTTCGGCAGCGGCGGCGGAAGTAATTTTGCCGATGAGATGGGCGTGCCGTTCCTCGGCGAGGTCCCGCTCGGGATCGAAGTCCGCGAAGCCGGCGACGCGGGCATTCCGGTCGTCGTCAGTGATCCGGAATCGCCGCAAGCGAAGGCCTTCCGCAAAACGGCCGCCGAGGTCGCGCGCCAGGCGTCAATCGAAGCGATGA
>JAKOSS010000808.1 GCA_029777145.1 Acidobacteriota bacterium
ATCCGCGTCGTCGGGCACGCCGACAGCCGTTTCGTCGGCCTCGAACGCGCACTCAAGGCGCGCCAGCAGATCGAGCACCTTGACGGCTATCTCGAAGCGCTTCTGGCAGACGACGCGCCGATGAAGGGCTCGGTTTCGGACCTCTACATCTACGATCCGAAAAACTGGGAGAGCCTCGATTACGTCGACATGGCGAAGATTCCCGTGATCGCCAAACGAACCGTCGAATCGAACCCGTTCGTCGATCCGACGCAGCATTTCATGAAGAACACGTTCGGTTTGCCGCGCACGGAAGAATCGGTCAGGGCCCAGCCCGATTTCAGGTTCTATCCGAAGAAAAAGCAGGATTTTTACCTGAATTACATGAAGCGGACGCGCCTCAATCAGGTTCCGCTCGAGAAACGCGCGAAGTGGGTCGCGATCAAGGACAAGCTGATCAAGGCGATCTACGACGCCGGCGGCAAGATCCTCGCAGGATCCGATACTCCTGAATTTCTCTGGCTTTACGGCTTTTCGATGCACCGCGAACTGAAAGCGCTCAACGACGCGGGGCTCTCGCCGTTCGCGGCGCTCGAAGCGGCGACAAAGAATCCGGCGCTCTTCTTCGGCACGATCAAGACGACCGGCACGGTCGAAAAAGGGAAGAAGGCGGATCTGATCCTGCTGAACGCGAATCCGCTCGATGACATTACGAACACCGAACGGCGCGCCGGTGTGATCCTGAAAGGAAAGTACTATGCTCAGAACGAACTCGACCGCTGGCTCGACGAGATCGCGCCGCGGATCGCGGGTTCACTTGATGAAAAATGAAAAGACTGACGATTCTGCTGATCGCAACTCTGATGATGGTTTCGGCCGTCCGCGCCGGTGATGTCGACGATGCGGCGTCCGTTCCGGACAAACTCTTCGCGGCGATGCGCGAGCGCAGTTTCGAAGGCATCCGCGCGCTCTTCTTGCCGAGCGGACAGCTTGTCGCGATCGACAGGCCGCGCGATGGAAAAGGCGCATCGACGACGCGCGTCTTTACGGCGGAGAGCTTCGCGAAGGCGATCTCCGAGTCAAAAGGCGCGGAATACATCGAGAAGATGACGTCGAAGGACGTGCGCATCACCGGCGATCTGGCGATCGTCAGCGGCCGCTACACGTTCCACGTCGGAGAGAAATTCTCGCACTGCGGGACGAACACGTTCAATCTCGTCCGGACCGCCGACGGCTGGCGGATCGGGAACGCCGCGTCGACGCTCGAATTCAGTTGCGATCGCGATCTGAAGGCAGTGGAAGTTCCGAAGATCGATGCAAACCCGGCGGACGTCGGCTCGATCGACGGGATCATGAAGGCGTTCTACGAAACGATCTCCGGCGGAAAGGGTGTTCCGCGGCAATGGTCGCGCGACCGGACGCTGTATATTCCGGACATCCGCTTCGTGGCGCTCGATGTGCGCGACGGAAAAGTCGTGGCGCGCGTCATGGATCACCGTTCGTACGTCAACGGATCCAACGATTTCTTCGTCAGCGAAGGTTTCACCGAGCGCGAAACAAAGCGCGTCGTCCGGCGATTCGGAAACCTGGCTCACGTTTTCTCCGCGTACGAGTATTCGACCGCGGACGGCAAGTCGAAAGGAAACGGCGTGAACAGTTTGGAACTCTACTGGGACGGTGCGCGCTGGTGGATCTCGGCGGTTTCGTGGGATGAGGAGCGGCCGGACAATCCGATCCGCAAGGAATTATTCAAAAACTAGGAGCAAAGATATGAAGAACCGTTTGAGAATCGTGTTGATCGCAAGTGTCGTGTCGGCAATCGCCGCTGTTCTGATCGTCTCCGGCAATCGCTCGGTCGCGCAGACAAAGTCGGCGGACGTCCCCACCGATTTTGACAAGGCCGCCGCGCTCGCGAAGATCCGTGAAGCGATCAAAGGCAGGGAAAACGAGCCCGCCGAAAAGGTCTTCAAGAATATCCAAACGCTGAAGGGAGTTCCCGCAGCACGCCTCTTGGGGATCATGGATTTCGGTTATTCGCGCTCGCTCGGCGTCGATTGCACCCATTGCCACGTTCCGGATAAATGGGAGTCCGACGAGAAACGGCCGAAACCGGTCGCGCGCGAGATGGTGCTGATGGTCGGAAAGATCAACAACGATCTGCTCAAGTCGATCAAAGGCCTCGCGAGCGAAAAGCCGACGGTCAATTGCACGACCTGCCATCGCGGCGAGGTGAAACCTGCGCTCAACATTTCGGGGCCAAAGAGCTAACTCATGAATATCTGCACGCGTTCAGCAATTTTCTTCGTCATCCTGGCGTTCGTTTGGGCGGCTCAGGCTCAGGATCCGATCCGGACGAAACTCCAGGGCCAGCTCGATGAATGGCACAAGGCCGGCAAATTCGCCGGCGCGACGCTCGGCGTCTGCCGGAACGGAAACGACTGTTTCACGCTCGCGGTCGGGTATTCGAATCTCGAGTCGAAGACGCCGATGAAACCGAACGATCAAATGCTCGCCGGAAGCGTCGGGAAGACGTTCGCCGCCGCGATCGCGCTGCAGTTGATCGCCGACGGGAACATCGATCTCGAGGCCCCGATCGGACGGTATCTCGGCAGCGAGAAGTGGTTCGACCGATTGCCGAACGCCCGGTCGATCACGGTCCGGCAATTGATGAATCACACCAGCGGACTGGTGCGTTACGAATTCAATGAGAAGTTTCTCGCGGATCTCAAGGCCTCGCCGGACAAGGTATGGCGGCCCGACGAGTTGATCGGCTATCTGTTCGATTCGAAGGCGCCGTTCGAGGCCGGAAAAGGCTGGGACTACTCCGATACAAACTACATCGTGCTCGGGATGATCATCGAAAAAGTGACCGGCAAGCGATATTACGATCTCGCCCGGAAGAATCTTCTCAAGCCGCTGAAACTCAAACTCACGTTTCCGCAGGACAAGCGTCGGCTGAAAGGTCTGATCCAGGGTTACGCCGGCGAAGGGAACGAATTCACGGGCTCCGACCGCGTGCTCGAGAACGGAGTATTCGCGATCAATCCGCAGTTTGAATGGACCGGCGGCGGAATGGTCTCGAATGCGGGCGATCTCGCGCGCTGGGCCGCCGATTTCTACGAAGGCCGCGCGTTTGAAAAGTCGATGCTCAAGAAAGCGCTCGACGGAGTGCCCGCGCCGATGCTCGGACGCGAAGCGAAATACGGGCTCGGAGTCATCATCCGTCCGACTGCCGCGGGCATTTCCTACGGTCACAGCGGATTTTTCCCGGGCTACATGACCGAGATGATGTACTTTCCGGAGCACCGGATCGCGCTCGCGGTGCAGATCAATTCGAGCGTGCCTCAGAACCTCGGGCGGTCACCGGCGCGAGTTCTGGTCGAGGCGGCACAGACGCTGCTCGGAAAGAAGGATTAAGCGGCGGCGTTTCTTTACGTAACTCACGATATCGCGTTAGAATTCCTTCACTTCAATTCGAGGGAGCTCCGATCGACAAATGAAAGCAATTGTTTCCGCGATGCTGCTGGCGGTGATCGCCGTCGTTTCAGTCCCGGCCGCCGACATGAGCGCCGAGATCAATTCCGCGACCGAAAAACTGATGCCGAAGGTCATCGAATGGCGCCGATATCTGCATCAAAACCCCGAACTTTCAAACAGGGAATTCAAGACGTCGAAATTCGTCGAAGAGAATCTCCGGCGGATGGGACTCGAGGTTCGCACCGGGATCGCGAAAACCGGCGTCGTCGGGATCCTGCGCGGATCTCAACCCGGACCGACGATCGGATTGCGGGCCGACATGGACGGTTTGCCGGTCACCGAGCGCGTCGCGGTTCCGTTCGCGTCCAAGGTTAAGTCCGAATACAACGGACAGCAGGTCGGCGTCATGCACGCATGCGGCCACGATACGCACGTCGCGATGCTGCTCGGCGCGGCCGAGGTCCTTGTCGGGATGAGATCGAAGCTCCGCGGGACGGTCGTATTCATCTTTCAGCCCGCCGAGGAAGGGCCTCCGGCCGGCGAAGAAGGCGGTGCCGACGTGATGGTCCGCGAAGGCGTGATGGACAATCCGAAGATCGACGCGATCTTCGGGATCCACATCAATGCGCAGACTGAGATCGGACAGATCAAATACAAAGCGGGGGCGATCATGGCCTCGAGCGATTGGTTCTCGATCAAGATCAAGGGCCGGCAGTCGCACGGCGCGTATCCGTGGCTCGGGATCGACCCGATCGCGGTTTCGGCTTCGATTATCCAGGGTCTGCAGATGATCGTCTCACGCCAGTCGGAACTTACGAAATCGCCGGTGGTGATCACGGTCGGGAAGATCAATGCGGGTGTCCGTGAAAATATCATCCCGGAAGAACTGACGATGGCGGGCACGATCCGCGTGCTCGACGCGAAGATCCAGAGAGAGGTCCACGAGAAGATAAAACTCACCGCCGAAAAGATCGCCGAGAGTCAGGGAGCAACCGCCGAAGTGACGATCGATGCGAAAACGCCGGTTACGTTCAACACGCCGGAGTTGGTCAGGAAGATGGTTCCTTCATTGGAAAAAGCGGCCGGGAAGGAGAATGTGACGGAAAACGAGTGGGTCACGGGCGCCGAGGATTTTGCGTTTTACGGCGCAAAGGCCCCCGCCTTCTTTTTCTTTGTCGGCGGCATGCCGAAAGGAATGGACCCCAAAAAGTCGGCCGCGCACCACACGCCGGACTTCTTCATCGATGACTCGCGCCTCGACGTCGGCGTCAAAGCGTTTTGCAATATCGTATTCGACTATTGAGACAGTGGCCAGTGGTCAGTGG
>JAKOSS010000087.1 GCA_029777145.1 Acidobacteriota bacterium
ACGGATGCCCGAAGGCGTAGATCTTATCACCGTCGCGGTATGTCACGGTTCCGGCGGCGGCCATCGAAAAATCGCCGCGCGTGAGCTGCATCGAAACGGAGTCTCCGCCGACAAGCGTCTGCGAGTCAGGTTTCTTGAGCGGCGTGATCTTCGCCGCCCCACCGGCCGCCGCGATCGGAAGCAACCCGGCTTCGGATAATTGCGGCGCAAATGCGGCGAGTGCCTCCGGTGAAATACCGCTGAATGAAAGTGGAGTTGCGATCGGCCGGAAAGTCAGCCCCGATACGGAATCCATCGACGAATTTGCCGACGGCGGTACGAGCGCACCGGACGTTGCCGCCCGGAACGGGAACGACGGTTTCCAAGAAGTCGCCGCGAGATCCGCGAAGGCGATCGCGCGCGGTTCGGTCGGACGGGTCCGGACCGCTTCTTTTTGTTCAAAGATCCCGATCATCTGTTCGATCGGTGTGATCCCGCAGATCGGTTCCTTGGCGAACGGAAAACTGTAAGCGATGGCGCCGACGAGCTTGCCGTTGATGTAGACGGGCGAGCCGGACATGCCCGCAAATACGAACGTCCGGTCAGCCTCGCCGCCGCTGATGCGGCCGATGATCATGTCCTGTTTCGGACCGATCGCCCCCGGAACGACGCCGAGAATTTCGACGTTGAATTGTTCCGGGTCGGATCCGCGGAAGACCGTGCGCGCCGTACCGCGCATTCCTTCCCGGACCTCGGAAAGAGGCAGGAATTCGGTGTTCGCGACAGTCGATTTTTGGCCGAATGCGGGGACTAAAAAGGCCGTAAATACCAGTAAAAGCGTAAGTAGCAGCGGTCTCATCGTCATCAAAAATATCTTCCTAACCAAGTGGCGATTATGTTAACATTTTAGTCAGCTTCCCGAAAGTCTTTTTTCGAAGACTATCACTGAGACACGCAATCAAGCTTACACGTTGCACTTCCAATAAGATCAACCAAGAAAATCCCTAAGTGATATGGCACTACCAAGACGTTTCGTTAAGAGTTTTACGCGGCTTTTGCTGCCCGTGGTCCTGCTTGTAGGTGCGGCCGTGATCGGAGCCTCAGTCTGGCTCGTTTTCCAAACCTCGCAGGCTCCGAAGAACAGTTACCTGATCACGCCCGACAAGTACGGACGACTGAGTTCGCGCGGCGCGCAGATCACCGACGAGTCCTGGTCGAATTCCGACGGGACGCAGTCGCGCGGCTGGCTTTTGCGCGGCACACCGGGATCGCCGGCCGTCATCATGCTGCATGCGTACGGAGCCGACAGATCCTACCTGCTGAATCTCGGGGTCAAGATCAACGAGGCCACGGATTTCACGATCCTGATGCCGGATGAACGCGGACACGGCGAAGCCCCGCCCGTCAGATTCTCGACCTTTGGCGGTTGTGAGACGGAAGACACGGTGGCGGCGATCAAGTATCTTCGCGATCTGAAGGCCGACGAAACCACGCCGTTGGTCGGAAGCAACATCGGCATCTACGGTGTCGAAATGGGCGCGTTGGTCGGTCTGATGACCGCCTCGCGGGATCAGACCGTGACTGCAATGGCACTCGACTCCGTCCCGACCAGTTCCGACGAAGTACTGTCGAAGGTCATCCGTCAACGATTTCCGTTCGCCAGCACCGTCACTTCGCGTTTTGCCGAGATGGGCGCGCCGATGTTTTTCTACAACGGCTGTTACCGCAAGGACAAAATGTGCGATGTCGTAAAGAATTTAGAGAATCGGCAGGTTCTGCTTCTTGCGGGAGGAGACGACGCCGATCTTCAGGAATCGACCAACGGTCTGACCCGCTGCTTCCCGAAATCGACGTCGATCGAGTCGAAGACCGATCTATTTCCGTCCGGAACGAATCTCGTAACGGCTTCGTTGCAACAGTTCGAGGATTACGACAACCGGGTCATCGCTTTCTTCAGGCAATCGCTCGGAACGCCCGCTCCGGTTCAATAATCAATTTTCTTTTTTGAATGGCCGTTCGACTTCGAGACCCGATGGATCTCGGCGGACGGCTCAATTTTTTCAACCGCCGCCACGAGGATCTCGCGCAGGCGTTCGAGCCGGTTCTCGGTCGATCTCATCTCAAGCATCCGCAGTTTCTCGATCGGCTCGAGACTGAACGCCGCAGAAATCAGAAACGAAAGTGCCTCCGGTTCGCTTCGCGGAAGGTCGGGAAGCTTCCCGTGGCCGCCGCTGATCTCGTGCGCCGCGCGCGCAACGCGGTCGAAAAGCGCAACGACCTCTTTCGCCAGTTCGGCGATCCCGTAATTCGCGTGCGGAACGTCCTCGAAGAACTCGACATTCGCGACCAGATACGGATCGCCGGATTCGACGTATTCAATAAGTCGGTAGCGGGTCAGGCCGGTCGTGACGATGTTCGAACGGCCGTCGGGCATCGGCTGCACGTCGTGGACGGCGGCGGCACAGCCGAGCGATCCGGGTTCGGGGCGTTCACCGATTGACGAGTCCGGATCAAGATGATTGACTCCGAACAACCGGTCGGTCGCCATGATATCCATCAGCATCTGTCGGTACCGCGGTTCAAAGATGTGAAGCGGCAGCAGTTCGTACGGCAACAGGACAAGCGGTAGCGGAAAGATCGGCAACCGGCGCGTTCCAACAAGTTTCTCGGGTGTTTCCGGCATTTCTAGAGTGCTTTCAAAGCGATGAAATCGGCGATCTTTTCCGGCTCCTCGTCGGCGAGGACCATCTGCTTCGCTCCGACAACCGCATCGGCCATCGCCTCGGATCGTGATTTGTATCGATTGTCGCGCATGATCAGGTCTTCGATGACGCGTCGTTCGAGTTGGCCGCGCGAGGCATCGTCATCGAGATCGGGTGCGACCGCGTAGTCGAGCGGAACCGTGTGGTTCTTGACGCGGACGTGCAGCGCGCCGGTCCGCTTCTGAGTTTCGTCGCGCATCTTCTGCGTTTCGAGCAGGGAATTCGGGAATCCGAGCTGACCGCGGAGCGTGATCTCGATGATCGGCGCGGGTTTTCCGCTTTCCGCAGACCGGGCGGATTCGTCGATCAGGTTGAACACGCCGGACGTAACTTTCTTCGGATCTGCGATCCCGGAAACGTCGTATCCGAGCC
The DNA here is from genome assembly GCA_029777145.1 of Acidobacteriota bacterium. The sequence continues at coordinate 3,114 of JAKOSS010000087.1, forward strand.
GTTGGAAAGGCCGCTGAACGTAATCGCGGACGTGCTTCGCATCGACCGAATTGTCTTCGCCGACCTCGACGAGCCACGCCCCGCGCGTCTCCCGGAACTCGTCGATCTTCGTGATCTCGAGTGAACCCGGATTGAACGCCCAGTTGTCGATCTCATAACACATGTGCGTGTGTCCGATCGCGACGTAATCCGTGACGGCCTTCAGTTCCTTCAGATTTGCGAGCGTGAGCGCCGGAATCGGGTGCGTCTGATGACCCTCGACGTCCGTGTGAAGCATCAGAATATGAAACGCGCCGTCGCGCCGCCGTTCGCCGATCGCCTTCGTCAGCATCGGGATCGCCCAGTTCGCCGACGCTCCGTACCAGGCCGAACCGAAGATCCGGGCGCGGCCGATGTCAACATAGCCGCCGCGGATATAGTTCTCCGAATCGAGATCCCACGGCTCGTAAACGAACTCGCCGTCAACGTTGCGCGGTTCGAGCAGTTTGATCAGTCCCCAGCTCTCGAGCGATCGCAGCCAGCTGTACTCGGTGTCGGTATGCTTCTGATCGTGATTGCCTTCGATCGAAACGACCGGGATGCCGTGATCCTTTAGCAGGCTGAGGCCGGCGAAGGCGTAATTCATCGTCTCCGGCGGGATCTGCCGTTTGTGGAAGAAGTCGCCGGCCATCAGGACAAAATCGACATTTTCGCCGATCGCGTATTTCTGCAATACATCGACCCACGCATCGAAAAAATCCCGTTGGCTTTCGGGCAACTGATACCGCGTGCACCCGAGATGCACATCGGCGATATGCAGGAACTTCATCCTTTGAGTATACAGGAGTCAGTAGACGGTAGACAGTAGGTGGGATTTGCGATTTTCGATTTTCGATTTGCGATTGCTCGAATTTGACAATCATATAGTTGAACTTTAAGAATCGGACAAATGACCAATGTCGGAACCGGGAGCATCACTGACCGGTTTCAGCGTTGTGGCTTTCAATCGCAAATCGCAATTCGAAAATCGCAAATGGAAAAAGTAATTCTTATCACAGGCGCGTCTACCGGAATCGGCAATGAAACGGCAAAACTCTTTCAGGCGAAGAACTGGAAAGTCGCGGCGACCATGCGCACGCCCGGGAAATCGGAGGATCTGCAGCGGGTCGCCGACATCGAGTGCTTCCGGCTCGACGTTACCGACGTTGACTCGATCAAAACGGCGATCGCCGCGGTTTTGGATAAATTCGGCCGGATCGACGCGATCGTCAATAACGCGGGGTACAGTCTGACCGGTCCGTTCGAGGCCGCCACCGACGAACAGATCCGACGGCAGTTCGACACCAACGTCTTCGGTCTGATGAACGTCACGCGTGAGATCCTTCCGTACTTTCGCGAACAAAAACGCGGCATCATCGTCAACGTCGCTTCCGTCGGCGGGCGCATCACGTTCCCTCTTTACAGCCTTTATCATGCGACGAAGTGGGCGGTCGAAGGATTCAGCGAATCGCTGCAGTACGAGCTTGAACAGTTCAATATCCGCGTGAAGATCATCGAACCGGGACCGATCAAGACGGATTTCTACGACCGGTCGCAGGAGTTCATCCGCAAAGACGGATTGACGGTTTACGACGCATTTGTCGACAAGCTGACGCCGAACATGAAGAAAGCAAGCGATGACGCCCCAGACGGCCGCATCGTGGCGGAAACGATCTGGGAAGCGGTGACAGACGGATCAACAAGGCTGCGGTACAACGTCAACACCAAGGGCATACTGCTCGCGCGCCGATTTCTGCCCGAGCGGGCGTTCTTCAAAGTGATCAAGTCCGTTCTTGGCGCGAAGTGATCGAAAGTCCGTTCGCCGCGGCTCCGGAGCGAAAATTCGATC
>JAKOSS010000088.1 GCA_029777145.1 Acidobacteriota bacterium
CCAATGAACTCTGAAGCAGGGTCCCGTTGGCCGCGTCGAAGGATTTTCCGGGAGCCAGGCATCCGGTCAGGTCGTCGGGAGTATCGGCAGAATGGATCATGATTCCGGCTTTCCCTCCGGACAGCGTCGGCACATTATGCCCGTAGGTGCCATCCGGTTGGACGATGAACACTTGCCCGCGACCCGCGTCCTTGGTCATCGTCAGCAGGAAACGTCCGGTCGGCAGCGAGACATAGTTTCCGCCGCGTTCGATCGTCTCATAAGTCACGTTTCCGACCGTCAAGCTCCCGCGTTTCCCGATGACATTGTTTTTGTTAAAGGTCACACCCGTCCTTTTCAGGACGATCTCCTGTGTCAATTTGCTCAGATCCAAACCCATAATTTAGTACCTCCGACTCGGTCGCGGATCGAATGTCCGCGACCGTAATCTTGTGTCTCAGGCTCCCGAAAATGCCTTGTCGTAAGCAATCGCCATCTTTGTCCAAAAATTCGCGATATCCATCTCGCGCGGCGTGTGCCTCACCGCATGCGACTGCGCGTAAAGTCGAAGCCGGTCGTAACTGATCTTGCCGATGGCCCGGACCGCATCGGCGAAATCAGGCAGCGACTGATTTTTGTACATAACGCTCATCGCCATCGGATAGCCCAGCTCGATTCCCTTCTGAAGTCCCGATTGCACGAGATCTTCCATTCCCGAGGTCGGATCGAAATCCGGAATGATCAAAATGAAAGGACTGGCCGCAATAAACCTCTGAAACCACCAAAAGTAATCGGCGGTATCGTGCATTTTCTTCAAGTTCTCAACACAACAATCGTTCATTCTCCTCCTCCAGTTAGCTCAAAAAATTGGCGCGCCAAAGCGCGGCGTACAGTTCGTTCTGACGTCGGACGAATCGGTTTGGCCGAGGAAAATCGCGTTTCTCGGGGGAATTATTTTTCTTCTAAGTTATTGTGCAAAAACGAGTTCTCAGCCTCGTCCAAACAGTTTTCGTCATCGTCTTCGTCCGGCGCATTGGGATCGAACGGTTCGTAGCCGGTGGCGTCGTCGTAATAATAACTTCCCGCCTCGGACGATTCTTCCTGTTTCGTTTTTTCAGGCATCCTTCGCTATGATTCTAGCCGACAAATGCTCGATAACACGAATATGAAGCACAAACACTATCTTTTATCGTTCAGTCTCGCGGCGGTTTCGGTCGTCTCGATGTTCTTTTCGGCCGGTCAATCGGCCCAGCAAACGGCTCCCGCGGCACAATCCCGCCTCGATTATCAGACCGGCGCGACGCTCTATATGCAGAAGGCCGCTGAATACCGCGCGATCTGCTATCAGACGTTCGCGTGGGCCAAGCGCGATCTCGCCGACGACGACAAGTCGCGGAAAAAGCTGCCCAAAGCCGAGCGCAAGAAACCGCGGGCGGTGATCGTCGATATCGACGAGACGATGCTCGACAATTCTCCGGCGCAGGCAAAAGGCATCAGAACCGAAACTCCGTTCAATTCCAAGGACTGGTATGCGTGGACTGCGAAACGTTCGGCGAAGGCGATCCCCGGCGCGGTCGACTTCGCGAATTATGCGAAGGCGCACGACATTCGCGTCTTCTACGTCTCGAACCGAGACGAAAGCGAAAAGCAGGCGACGATCGACAACCTTAAGGCCGTCGGATTTCCCGACGTTTCCGCGGAATTCGTCATGCTCCGTCAGAAGGAATCAACGAAAGAGCCACGCCGGCAGAAGATCGCCGAAACCCACCGAATCGTGCTTCTGATCGGCGACAATCTCAACGATCACGCCGACTATTTCGAGAAGAAGAGCGTTGCCGACAGATTTGCAGAAACCGATCGCGTGAAGGACCTCTTCGGCTCGAAATTCATCGTGTTGCCGAACGCTATGTACGGCGAATGGGAGAGCGCGATCTACGAATACAAACGGCTTTCGGAGTCGGAAAAAGCGGAAAAGAGAATGTCGGCGCTCGAGTTGCCCTAAGGTACCTGGGAATCGGGATTTTGGACGCCGGATTTTATGCTGATCGCGTCTCGGTGTCTTATGTGTCTATGTGGTTTGAGACATACTTTTCACCGCAGAGACACATAGGCAACATAGAAAATTCCGGGGTAATCCGACCACGGAGTCAAATAGTAAACAAGGCGAAAGATATATGAAAAAATCCGCTCTCTTGTTAATCGTCCTTTTCGTTGCGATCACGGTCCATTCACAGGAACTGACCGTACGCGACATCATGCGCGATCCGTCGATCGCCGGGATGCGGCCCGATTCGGAAAAACTGTCGCCCGACGGCAAATTCGTCGTCTATGCCTGGAACGCCGACGGAATCGAACCGCGCAATCTTTACCTCTCCAGCACGAACGGGATGGTCAAAAGGATATTGGTCAACGCCGCTGAGAACTACGAACGACGCTCCGGACCGCCGGAAAGCAAACTCAACTACGGCCTGACGGTCCGCGACGACTTCGTCAAGGCGCGCGAGATGAACCTCGGCGGCGTTGAGTTTTCGCCGGATTCGAAAAAGATCCTTTTTCTCCAGAATACCGACATTTACACGCTTGACGTCGCCGACTCGAACGCAAAACCGAGGCGGATCACGCGAACGCAAGGTCCGGAATCCGGCGCCCGCTGGCTGACGAACGATTCGCTTCTTTATTCGTCCGGCGGCAACTGGTTTGTCCTGAATCTTGTCGAGACGTCGCTCGTCCAGGTGACGAAGGAAGGAAATCCGGCGAACTTTGTGACGGTCTTCAATGCGAATGCGTCAAAGGACGGAAAACTGCTCGCGTACGTCCTCAGCGACGGTTCGAAACAACGCGCGCTTTTCACCCCGAATTATCTCGGCGAATTCGTCCAGACGCCGAGCTCGCGCCGCGGATTCACCGAGCAAAAGGTGCTCGTCTCGCCAACCGACGGAAGCCGCGAAAAACCGTTCGAGATCAATCTTCCGAAGGCCGAAGGCGCGGCGTATTTCCGTTCGCTGAAATGGGCGGCCGACAACAGATCGCTCGTCATCGACCGCGTCGACAAGGACACAAAGCGGCGTCAACTGTTCTTCGTTCACAACGTTGGAAGCAAGGACGAACGGATCATCCTCGTGACCGAAGAAACCGACGACAAATGGCAGGCGACGCTTTCGTCGATCGTCGAGCCGAACCCGCACGATGCGTCGGAGATCGCATTCGGATCCGAGCGCGACGGTTTCAATCACATCTATTTCGCAAAACTCGAGAAGGCGTCGCCGGAACCGAATCCGACGGGCGAGATCCGTCAGGAGAATCCATCGGACGCGGGATTCACCGGCAAGGTTGAAACGAAACAATTGACGAACGGCAGTTGGGAAGTCGAATGGACGAAATGGCTGAATGCTGACGCGATCGTGTTCTCGTCGACGCGCCTCGGCACCGCCGAGCGGCAGTTTGGCAGCATATCGAAGTCCGGTGGACAGATCACCGAGCCTTTCGGACGATCGCCCGGAATGAAAAGCGATCCGCAGCTATCGGAGGGCGGCAACGTTTTGATATTCGAGTCGTCAACGTGGAATTCGCCGGGCGAGATGAAGTCGATCAACATTAATGCGGGATCGCAGTCGCTGACGTCGACGATTCCGACGGCATTCCTCAAACGCTCGTGGATCGAACCCAAATTCATCTATTTACCATCGCGGGACGGAAAGGTGATCAAATCGAAGATCTATCTCCCGCCCGACTACGGCAAAGTCAAGGACAAACCTGCCTTCCCGATGGTGATCTTCGTACACGGAGCGGGCTATCTTCAAAATGTCATCAACGGCTGGAACAACTACTACCGCGAGTTCATGTTCAACGAGCTGCTCGCGAAAAAGGGCTACATCGTGCTCGACATCGACTATCGCGGTTCGGCGGGCTACGGGCGCGACTGGCGTACGGACGTTTACGATTTCCTCGGAGGAAAAGACTTCGACGACCATATCGATGCGATCGATTTCATGATCAAGAATTATTCGGTCGATCCGAAGAACGTCGGCGCTTACGGCGGAAGCTACGGCGGATTTATGGCCGCGATGCTCGTCCTTCGCGCACCCGAAAGGATCGCCGCGGCGGCCGCGTTGCGCCCCGTTTTCGATTGGAAGAATTACTTCTATTCGTCGCCGATATATACCGCGCAGCGGCTTGGATTCCCCGACAGGAATCCAGAGGCCTACAAACGTTCGTCGCCGATCACGTACGCCGAAAACCTGCAAAAACCGCTGCTGATCCTGCACGGTCTCGTGGATGACAACGTCCCGGCGCAGGATTCGATCCAGATGATCGAAAAACTGATGCGGCTTGAGAAGACCAGGTATTTCGACGCGATGCTTTATCCGTCGGAGAACCACGGATTCCAGCGCCCGACGAGTTGGGCGGACGAGTACGAGCGGATTCTCGCGTTCTTCGAAAGGAACCTAAAGAATTGATAATCACGGGTGGTTAAGGGATAATTGCAACGTTGTTTCGCGGGTTTTGCACAATCGAGAAACGATACAATTAACCGTTTATAATCAACAATTAGCCAAAGAATGAGAATTTTGATCACCGGTGGTGCGGGCTTTATCGGCTCGCACTTGTGCGAACGGCTTCTGTCAGAAGGCAACGAAGTCATTTGCCTCGACAATTATTTTACCGGCCGAAAAGAAAACGTTTTTCACCTGATGGACGACCATCGGTTTGAACTGATCCGTCATGACGTGACCGAACCGATATATCTTGAGGTCGATCAGATCTACAATCTGGCCTGCCCGGCGTCACCGGTTCACTATCAGTACAATCCCGTCAAGACCGTCAAAACAAGCGTGATGGGCGCGATCAACATGCTCGGGCTCGCGAAGCGTGTGCGTGCGAGGATCCTTCAGGCATCGACGTCGGAGGTTTACGGCGATCCGGAAATTCATCCTCAGACCGAGGATTACTGGGGCAACGTAAATCCCATCGGACTTCGCTCGTGTTACGACGAGGGCAAACGGCTTGCCGAGACGCTCTTCATGGATTATCACCGGCAGAACGGTGTGGACACGCGAATTGTCCGTATTTTCAACACTTACGGGCCGCGAATGCTTGAGAACGACGGGCGGGTCGTTTCGAACTTCATCGTTCAGGCGTTGCGCGGCGAATCGCTGACGATCTACGGGACAGGCGAGCAGACGCGCTCGTTCTGTTACGTCGACGATCTTGTGGACGGCCTGATCCGACTGATGAATACCGAGGCCGACGATCTGCATCTGCCCGTGAACATCGGAAACCCGGGTGAATTCACGATGAACGAACTGGCGGACGAGGTCGCCAAAGCTGTTGGACAAGAAGTGAACGTCGTTCATTTGCCGCTTCCGCAGGACGATCCACGACAGCGACAACCAAATATCGATCGGGCTCAAACGGTTCTCGGCTGGTCTCCGAAGGTACAGCTCGCGGAAGGATTGAAGAAAGCTGTCGAATATTTTCGGGGACGCGTGAGCAGTGAGCAGTGAGCAGTGAGCAGTGAGCAGTGAGCAGTGAGCAGTGAGCAGTGAGCAGTGAGCAGTGAGCAGTGAAGATGAGTCTGAATTTGTGCGATCGCAAATCGAGAATCGTTAATTTGGACCTACCGACTACCGACTACTGACTACCGACGACCGACTACGGACTACTGACTACCAAATACTTGATACCTATGAAGATCTTAATTACCGGCGGCGCGGGATTCGTCGGGTCACACCTCGCGGACAGACTGCATGCCGAGGGACATGACATCACGGTCATCGACAACCTATCGACGGGCAGATATTCGAACGTCGCGCATCTCGAGGGTCAGGAGCGATTCCGACTGATCATCGACACGGTTCTGAATGTCCGTTTGATGGAAGAACTGATACGCGACGCCGATCGCGTGTTTCATATGGCGAGCGCCGTCGGCGTCCGACTCATCATGGAGCGTCCGGTACAAACGATCGAAACGATCTTTCGCGGCACCGACATCGTTCTCGGGTTCTGCGCCCGCTATCGCAAACGGGTTCTGATACCTTCGACGTCCGAAGTTTACGGCAAATCGACGCAGGTTCCGTTTGCCGAGGACAATGACATTATCAAGGGCTCGACGTCGAAACATCGCTGGGCCTACGCCTGCGCGAAAGAACTCGACGAATTTCTTGCACTCGCGCACTGGAAGGAATCCCGGCTCCCGGTCGTCGTCGTCCGGCTCTTCAACACCGTCGGACCGAGGCAGACAGGCCAATACGGGATGGTCGTACCGAATTTCGTCCGTTCGGCGGTCAAGAACGAACCGCTCGTTGTTCACGGCGACGGTTCGCAAACCCGTTGCTTCGGCCACGTCGCGGACATCGTCGGCGGACTCGTGAAACTTCTCGAAACCCCCGAATGCTTCGGCCAGGTGATCAACATCGGAAACGAGTACGAGATCTCG
>JAKOSS010000809.1 GCA_029777145.1 Acidobacteriota bacterium
CCGGCCATAGGTCAGATTTCGCGTGGCCGTGTTCGCCGGACTGACCGAAATATTGCGTCCCTTTTTCGTATGCGTGTTTCGAACGACGCAACTGTCGCGTTCGATCTTGTTCAATGTAATCTCGCTGTTCATAACCACCCCTGCGGATCGCTCCGCCGATCAGATCTCCAGTCTTCTCAAAAACTCGTCCGCGGCGACTTCGAGCGCCCCGCCGATCGCCGCGCCGACCGGTTCACCGGCCTCAACCGTCCAGCCGTTCATCGACCCGACAATGCTCTTTTTGATGGCATCGCGCAGCGGACGCTCGATGAATTTCCAGCCGTACACCAATCGTCCGCTGACAACGACTCGCGGAATTCCGACACCCATGATCACGTTCGCGATCCCGACGCCGAGATACTCGCCGATCTTCTCGAGAGTTCGCTGCGCGCGGATCTCCCCGTTTTCTGCCTTTCCGACGATCTCGACGAACCGCGGCAATGTCTCGTTGGGGCGCAGCGGACGGTCGCCGAGATACAACGACGCGGCCGACGCGGCCGACGCATATTTCTCCCAGCATCCGCGATTGCCGCAGACGCACGGCTTTCCGCCGGCGACGATCGTCATGTGTCCGAATTCGCCGGCGATCCCGCGGGCCGCGCCAGCTCCGCGATAGACCTCGCCGCCGATGACCAGCCCGACGCCGATCCCGGTTCCGGAACGGACGAGGACAAAATCGTTCGCGCCTTCAGCTCCGGGCGCGCGGAGCTGAAGCCTCGCTTCGTACATCGCCGCCGCCGATGAATCGTTTTCGACCACGATCTCGATGTCACCGAAATCGCTGAAGTACCCGGCGATGTCGACATCGCGCCAATTCAAATTCGGTGCATAGATCAGTTTTCGCCGATCGCCATCAGTCAGCCCCGGAACGCAGATTCCGATCATCCGGCACTTTTCGCGGCCGCGCGATTCAAATATCTCGGCGATCAGTTCCTTCGACCGCCGGAGCACGAGTTCGGGATCGGTCGGCGTCTGAAAATCCTCTATTTCAACAATATCGCCGACGAGGCTCGTCGTGCCGACCTGCGTCGTCCGAACGCCGAGATTGACGCCGATGAAATACGAACCGTCGTCGGCAAACGCGAGCGCGCGCGAACGTCGCCCCGAATCGCTCGAAGTGACCGCCTCGTCGGTGACGAGTCCGGTTCGAAGAAGCGATTTGACGTATTCGGAAACGGTGCTTTTGTCGATCTCGAGGCGCGCCGCGATTTCCGTTCGGCTGATCGGCTGAGCGGCGCGGATCAAACGCACCAAAACGTCGAATTTGCGCGTCGTTCCCGACCCGCCGTTGAGCTTAGTCTGAAAAACTGTTCCGTCGGTCATAAGATCGAATGTTCATATCTTACAGTGAAACAGTCTGTTCCGCCCAAAACTGAAATTCGCGGTGCTTGTTTTCTTCGGCCTTGGCGAGAATTTCTCCGCTCGCGACCTTCTGGAGATGCTCGAACAGGCGTTCTCCGACGGACTCGATGGACTCCGTGCCTTCGATGATATTTCCCGCGGAAACGTCGAGATCGTTCGACATTCGTTCAAAGATCGGATTGTTCGACGCCAGTTTGATGACGGGCGCGATCGCGTTGCCGATCGTCGTTCCGCGTCCGGTCGTGAAGATCACGGCCGTCGCTCCGGCGGCTACCAAGGCGGGCGTCGACTCCTGGTCGTAGCCCGGCCCCTGCATCAGATTGACGCCGCGGCGGACAGGCGAGTCGGCGTACTCGATGCAATCCTCGACCCGCGTCGTGCCGGCCTTGGCGATCGCACCGAGGCTTTTGATCGTGATGTTGAGCAGTCCGCCCTTGATATTGCCGGTGCTCGGATTTTCGTTCAGGACCGCGCCGAACCGCGACGCGTACTGCTTGAACCAGTCGACCATTGCGTAGATCTTCTTGCCGGTCTCGTAATCTCGCGCCCGGTGCGCCAGAATGTGCTCCGCGCCGCAAAACTCAGGAACTTCAGTCAGGATCACCGTCCCATGCGAACGCACCAGCAGATCTGCGGTGTGGCCGAGAGCGGGATTCGCCGAAATCCCCGAAAAACCGTCGGAACCGCCGCATTTCACACCGAGAATCAGTTCACTGATCGGAACCGTTTCGCGGGTCGCCTGATTCACCGCCGGCAGCATCTCGGCGACGTATTCGAGTCCTTTCTTGATCGCTTCCTGCGTCCCGCCGACCTCCTGGATCCCGATCTTGTAAACCGGTTTGTCGATCGGCTTCTCGCGATTCATCAGGTATTTGTCGACATACGACAGATTCGTTTTTTCGCAGCCGAGATCGATGAGCACGACGCCGCCGACGTTCGGATGATCGGCGTAGTTCGACAGGACGCGCATCATCACGTCGAGCGTCGAGCCGTCCTGGCAGCCGCATCCCTTGTTGTGCGGGATCGCCACGACGCCGTCGACGTTCGGATATTTCTCGCGGCTGTAATGCAGGAACTCCGCCATCATCGAGATCTGCGACGCTTCATGGCTGGCGCACATCGAGGTCGGTACGATGAGAACGAAATTGCGCGTTCCGACCCGTCCGTCGGCACGTCTGAACCCCTCGAACGTCGCGATCCGGTCGGCCGGAAAATAATCGGGTTCGGGAAGCTGCTGGTCTTCAGGCAGATCGCGCACGACCGGCACATCGTCGGTCATATTGTCGTGCGTCACCCATGCGCCTTCGGAAATCCCCAAACTCGTGCCGATCGGCTGGCCGTATTGAACGACGAATTCGCCGGCCGGAATTTCGGCGATCGCGAACCTGTGACCCGGCGGAACTTCGTCCGTGATCGTGAGTTCGGTCCCGTCCGGCAAAACCACAGCCGTGCCCGGGGGCGTCGCCGCTTTGACGACGGCAACGTTGTCGTCGTTATTGACGATGATCGCGTAGTCGGTGATCTTTACCTTTGATAAGGTTGCGTTCTCAGCCATAAATCGGAAAGGAGCAGTTTTGATCAGGACAGCAGGTCCGGCAGAACGAACGCCGAAACGTTCGGATGAAGCCGGACCCAAAGCCCTGGATTTTCGTCGCACTGGCGCGCCAAGACTTCCGCGTCGGCGGAAAGTTCGGTCTCGGCGAAGCGCTTGAAACTAGGTATCTTGCCGGGCGCCGTCGAGGCGTCCACGATGGACTGTACGATCTTCCGCGCGCCGAGCACGGATGCCGGACCGAGCGTCAGAATGTGGCTCGCGCGACGGCATTCAGCCTCGTCATCCGCCGAAACCGCGCTGCCGCCGACCTTGAACTTGTTGATGTGGTGCTCAAGGATCGTCGGCGAGATCGGAATGATGCCCGCCCAGTCACCCGCCCGCGCGCCGGATCCGGGTTTAATATAACAAATATGGGACGCGGCTTCGGCTTCGGGGCCAAGTCCGAGGAAGAAGATATCGATGCCGCCGAGTTCGCGGATCTTTTCCACGTAGGCGGCCATTTCGCGTTCGATATCGTCGGTCTCGGTCCGGATCGACGTGAAACTCTTGATCTTGGCGAAGAACTCGGGCCCGAGCAATCGTTCGAAATCACGGACGAAACTGAGCGAGTTGTCCATACGCATCGGCGCCAGAGCGTCCTGGGTGAAAACATGCAGCCGCGCCAGAAGTACGTCGAGTTCGTCGGTCTCCGAAAGCCCGCGGATGATGCGGTACATGGCCTGCGCGCCACGTCCGCCGAGCAGGACGATGACGAGATCGCCCGACTTTGTTTCGGCATACGACTTGAGTTCGTCGAGCATCGCCCGGCCGACTTCCTCTTCAGTCGGCAGGACCTGAAACCGGTACTCCGGCATATCCTGAACTGAAAGCGGCGTGTCGTTCGCGCCGCCCAGCCAGACGTTTCCGGACTCTTCGCGGGATTCGAGTTTTTGGGTTGCTACGGTCGACATGATCACCCTCTCAAAGTGTCTTTGTATGATAATTGGTTTGACCAATTATTTGCAAGTATGATTATGTCTTTTCGGCGGGAAATCGCCCAAAATGCTCAGGAAATCCCACAAAATGCAGATTTGACGGACTTGACAATCGCCGCCAAGGTATTAGAGACTACATACATCTTTTTTCAAGTGGTATTACCTTTTCCTTTTTTGACATAACAAATTTTTCTTATGGGTTACGAGAAACTCAGTCTGCGCGACCGCACGGCGGTTGTGATCGGCGGGACTTCAGGAATCGGCCGCGCGATCGCCGACGGCTTTGCCGATGCACGAGCGAACGTCGTTTGCAGTTCGAGGCGCGCGGAGCAGGTCGAATCCACCGCCGCGGAACTGGAAGCAAAAGGGTGCCGGACGCTGCGCGTCACGTCCGACGTCGGCGACCCGTCATCATTGCAGAATCTGCTGGATACGACGGTCGCGGAGTTCGGAAAGGTCGATATTCTCGTCAATTGCGCCGGCCGGACCAAACGCGCCCCGACGATCGATTTTCCGCAGGATGACTGGGACGCGATCATCGAAACCAATTTGACCGGAACGCTGCGTGCATGTCAGGTATTCGGCCGGCATTTTCTCGCCAATGGATACGGACGCATCGTCAACATCGCTTCCCTCTCGACGTTTGTCGCGCTTTATGAGGTCGCGGCCTACGCTGCCTCAAAAGCGGCGGTGGCGAGCCTGACCAAGTCGCTCGCGATCGAGTGGGCGAAACACGGGGTGAACGTCAACGCGATCGCGCCGGGTGTTTTCAAGACTGACCTGAACCGCGAGCTTCTCGAGTCGACCGATCGCGGCAAGGAGTTCCAGCTGCGGACGCCGATGGGCCGCTTCGGGATGGTCGAAGAACTTGCCGGCGCGGCGGTTTTCCTGGCATCCGAGGCGGCGAGTTTCGTGACCGGCGAAGTGCTCGTGGTCGACGGCGGATTCCTCGCTTCTGGGGTTAATCAGTGAAGTTCAGTGGTCGGTTGTCGGTGGTCCGTGGTCGGTGGTCAGTGGTCGGTGGTCCGTGGTCGGTGGTCAGTGGTCGGTGGTCCGTGGTCGGTGGTCCGTGGTCGGTGGTCCGTGGTCGGTGGTCGGTGAGCAGTGGTCGGGAGTCGGTGGTCGGGAGCAGTGAGCCGTGAGCAGTGAGCGGTGAGCAGTCAGAACCGGGAGCGGTAGCGACCGGGTGTGCAGTCAGTGGTCAGTGGTCGGTGGTCAGTGGTCAGTGGTCAGAATCGTAAGTTACGTTGCTTGAAATGCGCCGCCCGGAATCTTGAAATGCGCAGCCTGGAATCTCGAAATGCGCCGCCTGGAATCCTGATATTCGCAGCTTGGAATCCTGAAATGCGCCGTCTGGAATCTTGAAAGAACTCGATATCAAAACCGAACGACTCATCTCGGTCATGGACGCAAACGGCCTCGGCGGAGTTCTGCTCAACGCGCAGCACAACTTCGCGTGGTTCACCGGCGGCGGGTCGAACGCCGTCAACCGGAGTATCGAGAACGGTTCGGGTACGATCTTTGTCAGACGCGACGGCAAGCGTTATATTCTTGCGAGCAACATTGAGATCGAAAGACTGGTCAACGAGGAACTTCCCGCGGGAGCCTTCGAGCCGGTTTCATTCGACTGGCGCGACGAAAAGGCAGCGCCTGACGTCGTTGTCAGAAAGGCATTGGAACTCACGGAATCAATTGAATTGATCTCCGATCTTCCGCTCGGAGTCGGCGCGCGACCGGCTGAAGGGCTGATCGCTCCGTGCCGATACAGTCTGACCGAGGACGAGATCGCAAGGTACGTCTCATTGGGATCCGACGCCACGGAGGCATTTGAACGCGCCTTTGAAAGGCTGACTCCGGGAATGACCGAGCTCGAGATTGCTTCGGCGGTCGGATGCGGACTTTCCAACTCTGGCATCGAACCGGTCGTCTTGCTCGTCGGCAGCGACGACCGCCTGTTGAAATACCGGCATCCGGTTCCGACAGCGAAAC
>JAKOSS010000810.1 GCA_029777145.1 Acidobacteriota bacterium
ACCGCCGACGAGGATCTTGCCATCCTTCTGAATCTTGATCGCCTTGACCATCCCGTCCGCGTCGGGCGCGAACGCGGTCGAACCCGAGACCGCGACCGCCGCCGTCGCGAGGATAATCGTCGTCGCCACACCCAGCAGGACACGTGAAAATCGACTCGTGAGCGATTTATTGACGTCGTTGTTCATAATCCCTCCGCAAAACAAAAGATTTCACACTTCTGGGAGATACAACGACGCCGATACAGCCACGCCGTTCGATTCAGTGATGAGCAAACGGTGTGCCCGCGGAAGTCGCTTGATTATAGGACTTATGGGAACCGAGAAATAGAAAAAGGGGAATTTCAACCCTGTCCCGGAGTGTTTTTTCCCGACCGTCAAGTTGATCGGCGGGCGCGTGTTCCATGGATAGGTTCTCGCGGAAAACCCGAGCAATTCACGGCCGAAGAATATGGGTGGCCGGCTCCAACCTCCGACGATCACGGCTCATTCGAGAAAACGGGGCCGCTCATCGAACATACGCATTGGGGACGGCGAGATCGGTCGGGGCGCCGAACGATTGGATGAGCGTTCCGGCGGTCGAGCGCTGGACGTACCAGGTCGTGGCTGACGATCTGTAAACGGCCGCGTCGAACTTGCCGTCGCCGTCGTAATCGCCCGGCGCGGGCGTGTCGGTCGCGTTGCCGAACGGGAACGAGTAGAACGAGTAGTCCTCGCTGCGGAGGATGAGCCATTCGCCGGTGACCGGTCTATAAAGCGCGACGTCCGCCTTGCCGTCGCCCGTGAAGTCTCCGGGAACGCATCTGTCGGTCGAGATTCCGAAAGTGACCGCGATGACCCCTGCCGAAGAACGCTTCATCCACCACTGGCCGAGCGAAGGACGGAAGATTGCGATGTCGGTCAGACCGTCGCCGTCGTAGTCGGCCGGGACGGCGAGGTCGCCCGGCGCGCCGAAGTTCTCAATCGTCGTTCCGCCCGTCGACTTCTGGATGAACCACGTGCCGGAAGAGGAGCGGAAGACCGCCGCGTCGGCCTTGCCGTCGCCGTCGAAGTCTCCGGGAGCGGGAGTGTCGGTGGAATTTCCGAACGGGAACGAATAGAAGGTCGCGTCCTCGGAGCGGAGGACGAACCATTCGCCGGTCGAAGGCCTGTAAATGGCGACGTCCGTTTTGCCGTCGCCGGTGAAATCGGCCGGGACGAGCTTGTCGGAAGAGTCCCCGAAGGTGTAGACGATGACGCTCGTCGAGGAGCGGTTGAGCCACCATTGTCCGTTCGAAGGACGGAAGATCGAGATGTCGGTTTTCCCGTCACCATCGAAGTCGAACGGCGCGCGGCGTAGGGTAGCGACCGGCGCGCTCCAGAATCCGCTTTCGAAGCTATATTGGCCGCCTGCCGAAGTGATTCCCGCGATCGCCTCACCAATCGTCGAGACGAGAGAATAGCTGCCGTTTGACGCTACGCCGCCGCCCGCCGCAACGACGTTTTGCTCGACACGCGGCTGGACAATGCCGCCCGCGAATTCCGGCGCGTTGCCCGCAGAGATGGGGATTTGCGTGAAAGAACCGCTTCCGTCTGCATTGATGGCAAAGAGTCCCTTCACTCCGTTTATCCGTCCGGCGGCGATGACCTTCGAATTGTTCTCGGTCCAGATACAGCCAAGAGTGAAGCAATTTGCGTTCGACAATGAACAATCAGGAGTTGTCGGAAAGTTCGTAAGACTCTGTCGCCCACTGCCGTCGGGCCGAATCTTCACGAGGT
>JAKOSS010000811.1 GCA_029777145.1 Acidobacteriota bacterium
TTCCATTGCGGCGTGTTCGTCGGTCCGAGGCCGTTGTTCGTGACAGTCCATTGCACGGTCACCGTCTGATTGAAGAACGCGGTCGCCGGCGCCGTGATGTTCGTGACCTCGAGGTCCGGCCGCTGGAGACGCGTGACCGTGAGGGGATGAAAGCGGACGTTGTTGTCTTCGTTGACGCCTTCGTCGATCTGCGGCGGATCGTCGGTCTTGACATAAATGAAGTAATTGCCGGTCTGCGTGATCGAATTCGTCGGGATCGTGACGTTCTGGATCCGATTTGCCGACGTCGCCGCGGCGAGCCCGCCCGTCAACGGAAATGTTCCGATCAGGACGTCGTTGCCGACCTGATCGTCGAGTGAAAAATAGATGCGGTCGATGAACGCTCCGGCGTTGCGGTTTCCGGCGTTGGTATCGGTCCAGCCGAGCGCGAACGGCGTGTCCGAATCCACTTGCGGCGGCGACGACGTCGAAGTCGCCTGTAGATCGGGAACGCGATATTCGAATCCCGTCGAACTGAACGTCGTGTTGTTGGTCTCGCCCGTTCCGCCCGGCTGTCCTTCGTGAACCGAGTCTTCATAATCGACGCGGACATAGAAGAACGCGTTGCCGGTCGGCGTGACCGGCGTCGTCGGGATCGTGACGTTGACCGACTTCGAATCGGTCTGACCCGGATTCAGGACCGGCGACTGCAGACCCGTGAGGAGGAGAATGTCGTCCGCGTTTCCGGCCACGCCGTCCGGCGAAAAATAGACCTGCGACCGCGACGTCGCGTTTGTCACGGCACCGCCCTGATTCGTCACGTCATACGAGATCAGGTAATTCACTCCGGGTTCGGTTGACGCCGGGATCGAAAGATTCTGCGCGACGAGATCCGGAAGCGTGACGTCGATCGTGCGCATCGCGACATTGTTGGCGTAGCTGTCGCCTTCATCGATTGCGTGATTCCGATTGCTGATCACGAAGAGGTAATACAGGCCGTCGCTCGGGATGATCGACGTCGGGAACGAAACCGTCTTGACAGGACTGATCGAACCGCCGGGCGCGAGCGGCGTCGCCGTGAAATTGTCGACGATGAACGTATCCTGATTGACGTCGAGCTGATCATCGGTCGAGAGGAATACGGATTCGCCGAATCCCTGTCCGGTCGAGACCGCGCCGATGTTCGTCACGGTGTACGAGATATCGAAAGTCTGATCGGTACCGACGCTCGCAGGTGCGCTGAAGTTGCTCACTTCCAGATCCGGACGCGAAGGTTTGAGAGAAACGGTCGCACGCGCCGAATTGGCTCCGAACTGGGCGATGATGTCGGCGCTTCCGTAATTTGGATTGACCACCGAATCGATCTGAAACGTCGCCTCGGACATGCCTTCGGGAATGACGATGTTCGTGTTCGGAAGCGAGATCGCCGTCGAACCGTCCGCGACCGAAAGCGTCACGTTCGCGCCGCCCGTCGGAACGAGCGCCGGGTCGAGCCGGACCGTTCCGTGCCCCGACGTTCCCGCATGAAACGGATGCGGTTGGTCGATCTTGAGCGTCAGCGGCGGATGCTGCACCGGCGGAATTCCCCAATCGATCCCGAAAAGGATTCCCGTTTGTGTCGCGAAGTAGATCTGCTGCTGATTGAATCCGTCGGCGTCGATGCGGGAGATCTCATATGCGCCGCCGTAGGAATCGTCGCCTCCGAAGAAGGCGAGCCGCGTTCCATCGGGCGACCAAACCGGGCTTTGCCAGAACTGAAACGGATAGATCGTCGTGATCGAATTGCCGGCGGAATCGAGAATCCGGACGAAGCGGACCTGGATCTCCTCGTTCGTTTCCGGATCGATCTGCGTTTCAAGATCGGCGATGGCGATCTTCGTTCCGTCGGGTGAGAATCGCGCTTCGGGCGGATTGAAACTCTCGTTGGACGTGAAAAGCGTCGAACAACCCGTTCCGTCAGGATTGATGACATAGACCGTACCTTCGTTCCCAAAAATGATCTTCGATCCGTCGGGCGAATAGTTGGGCGTATCGAAACCGATGATCCCGGGGTAATAATTGTCGGTCGGCGTCTTCTTTCCCGTCGGGCGCTTTTTCTTCGAGCCTGCAAAAAGGCAGCTGCTTCCGTCGTTGAGCAGCACTTGATCGCTGCCGTCGGTGTCCATCGAATAGATCCCGGAGTTGCCGAATTCGTCGTATCCGACATAGACGATCTTCGTTCCGTCCGGCGAGAACGCCGGCTGTGCTTCCGGGCGATCGTTGAATGTGAGACGCCGCTGGTCGGTTCCGTCGGCGTTCATGATGTAGATCTCGCGGTTGTTGATGTCGACCGTGTTGTCGTCGTCCTCGCCGTCACGCCGGCTGACAAAGACGATCTTTGAGTAATCGGGCGAATACGACGCTTCCATGTCGTCGATGTTCGCGATCGTGGATCTCTGCAGGCTGCCGCTTGGATCGAGTTCGTACGTGGACGTGGGCGCGTTGTTGAATCCGAGATTGAGCGCCTCCCCGAAAATGATCTTCCCGGTAATGCCCGGACCCGCATTGTAAGCCGATCGTCGCGGTTGATTCGGCGTCCGACTCGCTTCCCGCGCTTTGTCGGGGGTCGGCCGCGACTCGCCGCGGGCTGCCTGTGAGAAGTACAGAGACCTTTCGGAAAAGGCGATCGTTACGAGCGCGGCGATAGCTGCGGCGATGACAAAGTAGCGGTATTTCGAGAGTCGCGTAACCGAAGGCATTCTCCAAATTCTCCTTTGCTGACAAGTTCTGACTTGTTGGAGAATGCGGAAAGTAACCCGCGGAACTGACATTTTTATTGACGCAAAGAACATCCGGGACGACCGCTGACCTTTCGGCGGCGATCGTCCCTAACGCCGGATCACGGTTGGGGGATCACGCCCGGCAAGGGAGCGTCGCCGTTTGACCCGAATCCGAAAATCTGAACACCACTGTTCGAACCGTTGATGAACCAGGTATTCGAGGAGGGTCGGAAGATCGCTGAGTCGCTTTGACCGTCGCCGTCATAGTCGCCCGGAACGGGAACATCGCCGTTCGCGCCAAACGGAAACGAGTAATAGGAACTGTCCTCGCTCCGCAGGACGAACCATGTTCCGGAGCTCGGCCGCCAGACCGCGACGTCCGTTTTGCCGTCGCCGGTGTAATCGGACGGAACGATCAGGTCGCCGATTGCTCCAAATTGATAAACAATGATCCCCGCGGTCGAGCAGTTGATCCACCATTGCGAATTCGACGAACGGTAGATTGCGACATCATCGCGGCCGTCACCGTCGTAGTCGCCGACGACGGGCAGATCTCCGAAGGCGCCGAAGGGAACGACCGTTGCTCCGCTCGCGGTCGAAAGATACCAGACGCCCGTCGAAGGCCGGAAGATCGCTGCTTCGGCTTTTCCGTCGCCGTCGTAGTCACCCGGAACCGGAATGTCGCCGGCGGTGCCGAACGGGAACGAGTAATACGAATAGTCCTCGCTCCTCAAAACAAACCATTCGCCTGATGACGGACGCCAGAACGCGACGTCGGTGATCCCGTCCCCGGTGAAATCCGCCGCGACCGGATTGTCCGAGCCGGTTCCGAACTGGAAGGCGTTGTTGCCGCCGTCCGAACTCCTCAAATACCACCATTCGCCGACCGCCGGACGGAAGATCGACACGTCTGTACGGCAATCGCCGTCGAAGTCAAAATCAGCGTTCTTTCCCGAGCGCTGAACGGCGCCGGTCTCGAACGAGCCGATGTCGACGGTGTTTCCGATGATCCGGTAAAAGCACGCGCCGCGTTGGTCAAAACGAAGCCTGACGCCGTTCTGATCGACCGCCAGCGAGTTGTTGCCGGTATTGATCGCCGGGCTTCCGGATTGGAGAGCGATCGTCTTCGTCGGGCCGCCGTTGTCCTGCGGACCGCCGCCGACGAACATCGGATCGATGCCGATGATATCGCCGGGCACGCCGAATCCGCTGCCGCCGGGATTGCTGCGGACGAGATTGAAGCCGTTCGACGTGAAGTTGTCGCCGACGACGTCCGCGCTGGTTCCGTTGTTGTTGTTCGCGATGATGGTGTTTTGGACGATCGTCGCGACGCTCGGTGTAAGCTGTGGATGCCCGACGCCGGCACCGCCGTTCGGACCCGAAAAGTTGCCGGTGATCGTCGAATTGATGATTCGCATCGTCGCCGAATTGTTCCAGATCCCGCCGCCGCGTCCGGCTCCCGAAGCGGCGTTGTGAGTCGAATTTCCGCTGATCGTCGAATTGATGATGTTCATCGTGTTCGATCCGATCGTCGCGATCCCGCCGCCGCTGTGAACCTCCTGCACCGCCGGCTGTGTGTCCTGGCACTGGTTATCAAGGATTGCCGAGCCAACGATCGTCACCGTTCCGGTTCCGCCGGTGTTGCGGTTGATCCCGCATCCGGTTCCACCGATGATGCCGGCGGCAGTGTTGCCGGAAACCGTCGTTGATCGGATCACCAGCGCGCCGCTCGTGGTCACCTCGATCCCTCCGGCGCTGTTGCGCCCCGTATTGTTCGTCACGTGTGACTCCGACACGAGGCCGTTTGCCGAGATCATCCGCACGCCGCCGACCGCGCCCGCCGACTGATCGGACGGTCCTGAGAACGTGTTCGAATCGACCGTCAGGTTCCCGATCGTTAGTTTTTGCGCATTCAGCGTCGCTCCGGCGACGTCCTGGGAGGTCGTGTTTCCGGAGATCGTCGTATCCGTGATGTTCGCGACCTGTGCCAGTCCGGAATCGGTTGAGAAATATCCGCCGGCCTGCGCGGACGGCCCCGAGACCGAGTTGTTTGTAATTTGAAGACCTGAAATCTGGACGTTCCTCGTATTCGTCAGATTAATTCCGCCGCCGGTGTTGGCGCTGTTGTTTGTCACCTTGAGATCCCGCAGCGTGACCGTGTGCGACGAATTCGCGAAAATGCCGCCACCGCGTCCGTCGAAAGCCGGAGCAGTTGAACCGGTTCCGTTGCCGCCGCTGACGGTCAGCCCGCTGATCGTTACGACCGCTTCGTTATCGAGGTAAAAGATCCGGCTCAATCCGCCGCCGCTGATCGTCAGGAGATTCGCTCCCGGACCTTGGATCGTTAGCGGAATGCCGGGAAAGTTTGTCCCCTCGCGCGTTATGCGGAGTTCACCGCCGGCAAGCGTGATCGTTCGCGGGGTGTTGAATACGGCTGGATCGAACGTGATCAGATCCTCCTGGCCGTTGGCATTCGCCTGATTGATTGCGTCGCGCAGGCTTCCGGCGCCGCTGTCGTTCGTGTTCGTAACGACGAAGTTGCTGGCGTTTGCCGTTGCAGACGCCGCCGCGAGGATCAATAAGAACAGGTTGAGCCGGATCGCTGTGCCGACAAAGTTTTCGAAATACGACTTCATTTCAATGCCTCCAATTGCCACTCGTGCCTTGATGTTGATTGTGTTGATATGCGGAAAGTCGCGCCGTGAAGTGACAAAACGGCCGAAAAGACGGAGGAGATCACGGGTTTTCAGGGTATAATCCGAGCAAATCAAGGCTTATGAACCGGAATGAGGATTCGGAGATCACACGAATTCTGAAAGATTGGAACGACGGCATCGCGAACGCAAAGGATCGGTTGTGGCCCTACGTTTACGACGAACTCAGAAAACAGGCGCGGATCGCGATGTCCAGCGAGCGTTCCGATCACACTCTTCAGCCGACCGAGTTGGTTCACGAGGCGTTCATGAGACTTGCGAGCCAATCAGGGATCGACTGGAAAGATCGCCGGCATTTCTACGGAATTGCGTCACGGTTGATGCGGCAGGTCCTCGTCGATCACGCACGGACGAAGGCTGCCGTGAAACGCGGGAATCGCCCGATCTACTTTTCGGTGGACGATGTCCAGATCCCGGTCGAAGATCGGGCGGCGTCGATCGTCATTCTGCATCAGGTGCTCGATCGTTTGGAGGCGTTTGATGAACGTCAGGCGCGCATTGTCGAGATGAGATTTTTCGGTGGATTGAGCAACGCCGAGATCGCCGAATGCCTTGAAATAACGGAGCGCACCGTGATCCGTGACTGGAACGCGGCAAAACTTTGGCTCTACCGCGAACTGAATCGAAGATAATTTTGTCATTGATCAGGCCCGGATTCCGCATTAACCCGACAGAAGGCAAAATCGCTATGTCCACGGAGAGTTGGGAGAAGATAAAAGAAATACTCGAAACGGCGCTCGGACTCGAGCCCGGTGAACGGGCGGAATTCCTGGCCGGTCTGGATATCGATGACGACATCCGCACCGAAGTTGATTCGCTGCTTGCGAATGAAGAACACTCGGTGGAATTCATGTCGCTCACGGTCGATAATTTCTCCGCGGGAATCCTCGGCGAACGCGATCCGTCGGGCGACGTTCATCCGGGCGAAAAGGTCGGCGCCTATCGCATCGTCCGCGAGATCGGGCTCGGAGGGATGGGCGCGGTCTTTCTCGCCGAACGCGATGACGGAAGATTCGAACAGAAGGTCGCCGTCAAAATGCTCCGGCGCGAATTCAACACGGCTAATTTTCGCGAGCACTTCAGGTACGAGCGACGTGTCCACGCGGCGTTGAGCCATCCGAACATCGCCATGCTTCTCGATGCCGGAGCCACCGGCGACGGGATCCCCTATCTGGTGATGGAGTATGTCGACGGCCAACCGATCGACCGGTATTGTAAAAAAAAAACCTCGGACTCAATAAAAGCCTCCGGTTGTTCATCAAGGTCTGCGACGCGGTCTCGTTCGCTCACCGAAACCTCGTCGTTCATCGCGACCTGAAGCCTTCGAATATTCTTATCAATGATGCCGGCGAGCCGAAATTGCTTGATTTCGGGATCTCGAAGTTTCTCGACAACGACGCAGATCGCTCGCAGGCGATCACGAATATCGGGGCGCTGACCCCGCAATACGCATCGCCGGAACAGATCCGCGGCGAGAGTATCTCGACCGCATCCGACACCTACAGTCTCGGAGTCGTTCTCTTCAAGATTCTGACCGGAACCTTCCCGTACGACTTCCGCAACGGCGATTTCTATCAACAGATCACCGACACCGATCCGACCTTGCCAAGCAGCGCGGCGAAACCGGATGAACGCGCTCTCGTGCCGGATCCGGCGCTGCTCAAAGGTGATCTGGACAACATTATTCTCAAGGCGATCCGTCGCGATCCGTCCGGGCGCTATCAAACTGTCGAACACCTTTCCGCGGACATATCGAACTACCTCAATGGCTTCCCGGTCGAAGCGCGTCCCGCGACATTGTTTTACCGATCTCAGAAGTTCTTCGGGCGGCATCGGATCACCCTGCTGGCGGCTGCGTTGACGGTGATCGCTTTGCTCACCGGCCTCACCGTCGCGCTCTGGGAGGCGGACCGTGCAAACCGCCAGGCGGAGATCGCCGAGAACGCGCGACGACAAGCAGAGACCGAGGCAATGAGATCCAGACAAGCAGAGGAGCGGGCGGGAAAGATAACCGAGTTCATGCAGAAGATCATTTCTTACGCGAATCCCGGTCCGTACGCAGAAGGCTTGAAACTTGGCGGTCAGGCAAAGGTAATTGATGTCATGAATGAACTTAGCGAGAAGATCGAGAGCGAGTTCGTCGATCGTCTCGACATTCAAGCCGAGCTTCATCACAAGTTTGCCGAGGTCTATACGATGAACGAGCGGTTTGCGGAGGATGCAGGCCAACGACGGTTCTTCGGCGAGAAAGGGCTGTTTCACGCGCGTCGGGCGTTGGAATTGCGCAAATCAGTGTACGGCAGCGACCACGAACTCGTCGCCAAGGATATGTTCTATCTTTGGGCGAACCTGCCCGGCGACTTCGACGAGTCGCATGCGAGACTGCTCGACGAAGCGATTCGGATAATGCGCCGGACGAATCCGAACAATCCGAATCTTCCCGAAATGCTGTCCGCATTCGCCAATCGAATGCACTTTGTCGGTTCCGATGACGAACAGGCCGTTTACTTCCAAACTGCGCGGCGAGATTCGGCGGCTGACCCGCTTTCGCTCGCCGACAGCTACTACGCCGAAGCGCTCGAGATCTTCAGGAACAACGGCCAAAGCGAGAGTTTCGGCGCGATCGGTGTAGAGTGCGAAGCGGCTCTTGTCGCCGCGAAGATGAAGAAAGCGGTCGACTCAAATTCTCACTACCTTACATGCACGAACGCGCTCGTGACCGAAACCGACGAAGCTCGCCGCAAACTTCTGACCGGTCTCGTCAAGGCGATCAGACAGGCAATCGAGGTGAAAGCCGATCGTTGATCTCCCCCATCCGGCAATCAAAAAGGCGAGTCCGTCCGAACTCGCCCATTATCGTGATCTTTTGGTGGCGGGGGGGAGACTTGAACTCCCGACCTTGGGGTTATGAATCCCACGCTCTAACCAGCTGAGCTACCCAGCCACGAATGATTGATTATAGTTTCTGAAACGAAAAAATCAAGCATTGTTTAGGATTCCGGATTCAACCCGGAACGCCTTTTGGACTGGTCAGCCGCGGATTGCGCAGATGACGCAGATAGATCAGTGAAAGAATCCTTTGGCTTCCGCGTCATAATCTGTCGGCCGGGGCGCGCACGATCCACGCTGAAACGATCGCCTCGCCGCCGACTGCGAGCAACGACCGCCGCTGTTCTATAATCTCAGGGCATATGATCTTTCGCGCCACTGTTTTGTCTCTTCTTTTGATGCCGATCGCCGTTTTCGGGCAGTCGGTACGATCGCTGACCGTCGTGACCGAGCCGTCCGCGCGGGTCTGGATCGACGACGTCGAATACGGAACGACCGACTCGGACGGCCGGATCAAATTTCGAACATTCGCGACCGGTGTTCACAAACTGCGTGTCCGTGCGACCGGATTCAAGGAAGTGACGCAGACGCTCGCGGCCGGCGGCGAGATCAGGGTCGCGCTCGTGAGATCGACCGACGAAGCGGAACTCGCGTTCCAAAAGGCCGAGGCCGAGTCGGACAAAGAAAAGGCCGTTGGACTTTACGAGAAGGCGATCAAGCTCCGACCGGCCTATCCCGAAGCATTTATTGGGCTTGCGCGCGTGCAGTCGTCGCTCGGCGACATTGACGAAGCGCTGAAGGCTGTCCGCGCGGCGAGGAAACTGAAGCCGGGATTCGCGCTCGCATCGACCGTCGAGGGCCGCATCCTGAAGGACGACGGCAAGGTCGATCAGGCGATCGCGAGTTTCAAGCGCGCGATCACCGAAGGCCGCGGCGTGCAGCCGGAAGCGCATGCCGGGCTTGGATTGATCTATCGCGAGCGGGCCGAGTCTTCCGTCTCCGACGGCGATTCGGATGCGGCGACGGCGAATTATCTGCTCGCCGCGGGCGAACTTCAAAAGGCCGCGACGCAGCTCGCCGGCGCCCCGGATGCGATCACGATCTTCCAACTGCTTGGAGACAGTTTCGAGCGTGCCGACAAATGGCCGGAAGCGATAAAGGTTTACGAACAGTTTTTGCGGGTATTTCCGGACGCGAATGAGGCCGAAATGTTCCGCTCATTCATCGTCCAGGCGAAGAAGAGGATTTCAGGTAGCCAGTAGGTGGTAGACAGTAGGCAGTAGTGCGATTGCGTTCAGGCCTTTGGGCGGTTGCGATTATGAAGTCCCCGGACCAATCGCAAATCGGCATTCGAAAATCGCAAATTCTTGCAAAGATCGTCCCGCCGCGGCCCGACTGCGATATTTCGACGGATTTCTGCATTTGGGCTTGCAAAACGACACAAAGAAGTTTCGGATTCGCTGATAGCTGATAGCTGATAGCTGATAGCTGATAGCTGATAGCTGATAGCTGATACGGATCCGTTCGGGTCGCTTTCCGCTATCACCTATCAGTTTTCAGCTATTCCGAAAGAGTCATTTCTTCGATCACGCCGAAGCTCGCATCGATCGCTTCCTGCAGCTTTCCGGGTTCGGATCCGCCGCCTTCGGCCATGTCGGGTTTGCCGCCGCCGCGTCCGCCGACGATCGGTGCCAGTTGCTGGACTATCGCGCCGGCCTTGATCTTTCCGGTCAGGTCGTCCGAGACGCGGACGATGAATCCGACCTTTTCGTCTTCGGCACGACCGAGGATCACGACTCCCGATTTCAGTTTTGCCATCAGCGTGTCGGAAAGATGGCGCATGCCGCCCTTGTCGAGTCCTTCGACGATCTTCGCGATGACCTTGACGCCGTTGACCTCGCGCGATTCGTCGCTGCCGGACGCTCCGCCGACCGCGCCGGTCGCGATCTTCATTTTGAGTTCGTCGATCTCCTTGCGCGTGCGTTTGAGTTCTTCCTGGAGCCGTTCGATCGCGTTCGGCAACTGATCACGCTGCGTTTTGAGCGCCTGCAGCGAGCGGTCGATGAGCCGTTCGTCCTCTCGGAAGCGGTTGAATGCGTCGAACCCGGTGATGGCGCGGATGCGGCGCACGCCGGATGCGATCGCCTCATCGGAGACGATCTTGAACGATCCGATGTCGCCCGTCGCGCGGACGTGCGTCCCACCGCAAAGCTCGCGCGAGAACTCGCCGCCGCCGACCGAAAGCACGCGGACCGCGGATCCGTATTTCTCGCCGAACAGCGCGACCGCGCCGGTGCGCATCGCGTCCTCGATCGCCATCACGTTCGTGTTGACAGGCTCATTTTTGAGAATGTAGCGGTTGACGAGATCCTCGATCTCCTTGAGTTCCGTGTCCGAGATCGGCTGGTAATGCGTAAAGTCGAAGCGCAGGAAATTCGGCGCGACGACCGATCCCGCCTGCTTCACGTGCGAGCCGAGAACTTCCTTGAGCGCGGCGTGGACGAGATGCGTCGCCGTATGATTGCGCCGCGTCGCGTCGCGCTTTTCGACGTCGACCGTCGCCGTTACGGTGTCGCCGACGCTGATCGAGCCGCTTTGAATCTTCGACTTGTGCAATACGATCCCGGCGATCGGGGCGAAAGTGTCTGTGACGTGAGCGGTCACGGAGTGGTCGGTGGTCGGTGGTCGGTGGTCAGTTGATTCTGCGGAATTGCTGACCGATGATCCACTACCGGTTATAACTCCAACATCGCCGACCTGTCCGCCGGATTCGGCGTAAAAGGGAGTCTTATCGAGAATTATCAAACCCTCGTCGCCTTCGTTCAGTGCATCGACTCGAACATCATCTTTGATCAGCGCGAGAACCTTCGCGCCGTCGACCTCGGTTGTTTCGTATCCGCGGAAGACTGAGCGAACTGAGGTCCGCTCTAGGGCCGAATATATTGGCTTGATCGAATCAGGCTGTTTGGTTCTTCCAATTTCAGAATTCTGTTGGAGAAGTTGAATTGCAGTTTCTAGTTTCGCGATGAATTTGTCTTGATTGTCTATCAAATTCTCGACGGCGCCTTGTTGTTTGAAGTCGGCGACATACGCAGATCGACTTTGCGCAACGACAAAAATCAAATCGGTGGGTAACCCGAATGTGTCTTTGATTGTCGCGAGTTCGTGAACGTAAAGATTTCGATCGGCCTCGATTTTTGAGTCAATCATTTCGTTAAGTTTCTTCAGCCCGACCGTCAGCGTCGCGCCGAAGCGTTCCTCTTCGAGCCGCACCATCTTGCCGATGAAATCGCGCTGTGTGATGAGTTCAGGATAGGCCTCGCCCATCAGTCCGACGACGAAGTTGCAGACCTGATTGAAGAACAGCGTTTCGAATCCGAGATGCTCGCGGCCGTGATAGATCGCGCGGCGCATGATCTTGCGCAAGACGTAATTCCGTCCCTCGTTTCCGGGCAGAATGCCGTCGGCGATCGCGAACGCCGTCGCGCGGGCGTGATCCGCGAGGACTCGAAGAGCGAATCCCTCAGGCGAGTCGTAGTTATATTCGACGCCGGCGAGATCGGCCGCGAAATCGATGATCGGCTTGATCAGATCCGTGTCGTAGTTCGTCAAAACGCCTTGCAGAACGGCCGACAGACGCTCGAGCCCCGCGCCGGTATCGACCGACGGCGCCGGCAGCGGCGTCAGTTCGAAAACACCCTTTTCGACCTCGTTGCGCTCGAACTGCATGAAGACCAGATTCCAAATCTCCATCGTCGTGTCGCCCTCGCCGTTGACCCATTTTGCGTGGTTCTGCTCCGGGTCGTCGGGCGCGTCGCCCATGTAGTAGTGGATCTCGGAACACGGTCCGCACGGACCGGTGTCGCCCATCTGCCAGAAATTGTCCTTGCGGCCGAATCCGAGAACGCGCTCGGGCGGAGCGCCGGCCTTGATCCAAAGTTCGCGCGCTTCGTCGTCGGCCGGAACCTCGGCGTCGCCCTCGAAGACCGAGAACCAGAGCCGCTTCGGCTCGAGTTTCAGTTCGTTGACGAGGAAATCCCAGGCGAACCGGATCGCGTCCTCCTTGAAATAGTCGCCGAACGAGAAGTTCCCGAGCATTTCGAAGAAAGTGTGATGCCGCGCGGTCTTTCCGACCTCGTCGAGGTCGTTGTGCTTGCCGCCGGCGCGAATGCATTTCTGCGATGAAACCGCACGGGTGTAATCGCGCTTCTCGACGCCGGTGAAGACGTCCTTGAACTGGTTCATCCCGGCGTTCGTGAACAGCAGCGTCGGGTCGTTCGCCGGCAAGAGAGGCGACGAATGGACGATCTTGTGGCCGTTCTTTTCGAA
>JAKOSS010000812.1 GCA_029777145.1 Acidobacteriota bacterium
AACCGGGTCGCCGAGAAGGTGAATGATGTTTGGCAATTCGTGATCTATGACGCTTTCGGGAAAATTGTCGCCGAATACGGCGGTGCAACTCCGCAGGACGAAGGCGGCGTCAAATACTTCATGCAGGACTGGCAAGGCTCGGTTCGCGCGGGTGTGAATGCGGGCGGATTCGTCAAATCCCGGACGGATCGTCAGCGTTCGGCGAGGACATCGCATCCGGCGTCGGGCTGAGATCCGAGGCTCAGGGCTTCGGCGCCCCGGCGGGAACAAGGCAAGGTTACGGCCTGACCGAAAGCGATCAGGCGACCGGTCTCAACCACACTTGGTTCCGCAAGAACGAAAACCGCGCCGGAAGATGGACATCGCCCGACCCCTACGGCGGCTCCGCCTCGGTCGGTGATCCACAAAGCTGGAACCGGTACGCATACGTTGAAAACGAGCCGACGAATTCCGTCGATCCGAGCGGGCTCACCGAAACGCCACATTGGTATGTAACGATTCAAATCTCTTGGTTTGACAGAATCTGGGACGAGCACTTTGATGTGAGTATCAGCGGAATCGATGATCGTCTTCCGCCAACGACGGGCGATCCCGGACTGCCGGGCGGCGGGGGCGGCAACGGTCAGGGACAAGGTGGCAAGGGTTCTCCGGCGGCACGGTGTTTGGAATTGGTGAATCGTCTCTTCACCAACAAAGAGCGGGAGGCAATTGAAGAAGCCTTGAAGAATCCCCCGCTCATCAACGTTGACGCCACGCCCAGTTTTTTTGATGTCGAGAACGGCACCATGGCGAACGATGCGGCTGATCTATATTTCAACAACGCCAAGCCTGGGCAATCGGTTGGTCAAGCGATAGATTCGATCGGGAACGATGGTGCAATCACCATTTTCGGGAGTTCAAGCAGCCCCAACGGAATCTTCCATCGACAGAATACGAGAGTGATCGGTAATTTTCTGTTACACGAGGTTCTTCATTACGTACTTAAGAAGAACGACGACGAACTAGCCGATATTTTGAGTCTGAAAGCCGCAGAAGGGCTAAACAGCTCGCAACGGCTTAGCAGGTTCTTTGCCTCTGGATGTCAGGAGAAATATCGCGATGTTATTAGTTAGTGAAAAGCTCCATCGGAAACCGCAATCGTTCAGCAGACTCAGTGCTCTATCAGTCGATGGATTGATCGGATTGATCCTCCTTTCAATACTGTCTGCGGCAGCATGTTCGATCAATGACGATCTCGTGAATTCGCATCCGTCCTCAATTGCTTCTGATCCGGTTGTCGCGGTCTCTGACCGGAACTGTGATTTTGGATTCTGTTTCACGGTTATTGGGAATCGAACGGATATAAAGGATTGGCGTTTCATCCACGTGGTTCTGAACGAAGAGGACTTTTCACTCGACAAAATCAGGATGGTCGTCCGATACCTTTCGAAAGAGTACACACAGCCGAATCAAACCGCGATTACGATTGCCACGGACCCTGATTTCTTCAAGCAATCCACTCACATTAAATATTATGTAAAGATGGCGTACTTTTCACGCCGGAGTAACGGCAAGGTAAAGTTAGAATACACTGAGTCGGTACCAACGGACAGATTGACGGAAGTGGATGTCGATCCTCAATAGCAGCTGACAATGTGGGTTCGCGAATTGACGGACGTCAAAGGGTTCAAGTCGTCCCAGATGCAGTTTGTTTCGAAACAAAATTCCGGCCTGCAGCTACACGCCAAAGCCTAGAATAAGCCCGATGCGGTCTCGGTTTACGACGCTCTCGGAAACCGGGTCGCCGAGAAGGTGAATGATGTTTGGCAATTCGTGATCTATGACGCATTGGGCAAGATCGTCGCCGAATACGGCGGTGCAACTCCGCAGGACGAAGGCGGCGTCAAATACTTCATGCAGGACTGGCAAGGCTCGGTTCGCGCGGGTGTGAATGCGGGCGGATTCGTCAAATCCCGGACGGATCATCAGGCGTTCGGCGAGGAGATCGCGTCCGGCGTTGGGCTGAGATCCGAATCACAGGGCTACGGCGCCCCGGCAGGAACAAGGCACGGTTACGGCCTGACCGGAGACGGTGATTCAAGTGTCCCCGACAACTTTGGCAGCGGAGAGGTATGGGCAACCTACACAAGAACACGGGCGGCTGAATGGTTTACCTATATTGACGATCCGCAGTCGCAGGCGATTCGTTCAGTCGACATCCGACGAGCCCGGAAGTAGGTCCGCATCAGCTTCGTCAGTCTTTTGCGGCTTTACTTTTGGGGAGGCTACAACACGGACACGGCGTTGGGGCTGGCCTTGAACGTTCGGAAAGACGGTTCCGTGATTTACTTTGAATTCACTTTGAATTCACAACAGAGTGCGAGTAATCCGTATTCGAGATCTGGTATGCAAGTGCGCGCTTTCGAAGCCAACTGGTAACTCGCTTTGCGCCGCATGTCTTTGACGACTAACAAACATTTATTGAATCTCTAGACCTAACATATCCCCGGAGTCACGAACTCCGGGGTTATGGAAGAAATCAGATTCAAGTTTCTCTCCGATTCAGCCGATTTTTGATTTTGGATTTTTGATTTTGGATTGGCCTCTCCATTTGCGATTTTCGAATGCCGATTTGCGATTGGGCTAATATCAAGTCCCGATGCTAAAATCCGACTTCCGAAGTCGGCCATCCCAAATCGGTTGGCGGCGATTAATTTCACCCAACTTTACAAACACATTCGCAGGTCAGGAAGAGGCGCTCTGCGCCCGCTCTTGCCTGAAATACTGCAAGACAGGACGCCCCGTATTTTGAGTATCTTGGAATCTGGAATCGGCCGCAGGCCGTTGGCCTTTTGGAATGAAGATCGTTAAATCTTAAAGCCGCCTCTCGTCAGGAGCGTCTCGAAGCCGGTCTTGTCGACGGCTTTGATGTACGCATCGCGCGGTTCGACAAGGCCGTTCTGGACGTGCGCGAACAGCGCGTCGTTGAGCATCACCATACCGTGGTTGCGGCCGGTCTGCATCGCCGACGGGATCTGGAACGTCTTGCCTTCGCGGATCAGGTTCGAGATCGCCGGCGTGACGATCAGGACCTCGAGCGCGGCCACGCGTCCGCCGCCTTTCTTCGGCAAAAGCGTCTGCGCGATCACGCCTTTCAGCGATTCCGAAAGCATGACTCGGATCTGCTGCTGACGGTCGGCAGGGAACTGATCGATGATCCGGTCGACGGTCGAAGCGGCCGTCGTCGTGTGCAGAGTTCCGAACACCAAATGGCCCGTTTCGGCGGTTTCGATGGCGATCGAGATCGTCTCGAGATCGCGCATTTCGCCGACGAGCAGAATGTCGGGATCTTCGCGGAGCGCCGCACGCAGCGCATTCTTGAAGCTGTCGGTATGGTTGTGGACCTCGCGCTGATTGACGAGACACTGCTGATTATCGTGGACGAACTCGATCGGATCCTCGATGGTGATGATGTGATCCTCGCGCGACTTGTTGATGTGATCGACCATCGCGCAGAGCGTCGTTGATTTGCCCGATCCGGTCGGCCCGGTGACGACGACCAGTCCCTTCGACAACTCGCAGAGATTCATGATCGCCGGCGAAAGTCCGAGCTGCTGCGCGGTCAGGATCTTCGACGGAATGATCCGGAAAACACCTCCGACGCCCTTGCGGTCCCTGAAAATGTTCGCGCGGAAGCGGGCGAGACCCGGGATCTCGTACGCGAAGTCGGTATCGTTGCGGTGTCCGAATTCCTCCTGATTCTTCGCCGGCATGATCGACGTCAGCAGTTCCTCGGTCGCTTCAGCCGTCAGTGTCTGTTCGTTCGACTGCATCGTCTGCATCTTGCCGTCCTTGCGGACCATCGGCGGCATCGAGACGCTGATGTGAAGGTCGGATGCGCCGAGCTGCGCCATTTGATTGAAAAGCGCGTCCATTCGCGCCCGCGCCTGCGGATTTTCAGGATGCGGGACGAACGCGGCGTTCGCCGGTTCCGGCGCGTGGTAATAGGCCTGTTGCGGGACAAATTGCGGTTGCTGGACGAACTGTTGCTGAACCGGCTGCTGCGCCGGTGTCGCCGGCGGAATGGAGAACTGCGGGGCGTTGTTCATTTGGGAGTCTCCGTTGAAATTGGCGACGGGCACTTCGGCGACCGGCGCGACGTATTCGGATGTTTCGAAATCCTGACGTTTGCCCGGTGGTTCGTATGTCGAGTCGTCGGAAAATGTGGTCTGAAACTGAGGATCGTTCACGTCGACGATCTCGATCTGATCATAGGAATACGCGGATGTGTCGTAGCTCGGGGTTTCCGTCACGATCTCCGGCGAAAAGTCCGAGGCGACATTCGAATTGCTCTCGAAGGTCGACGATGCGCTCTCGAATTCGTAGGTGGGCTGCGGGTCCGGCGTAGAGTAAGTGACCTGCACGTCGGGCGACGGCGGCAGAGCGGACGGCGTCTCGGTGATCGATTCGACGACTTCCTGCGTCGCCTCGCCAAGCATCGGCCGGACCGTGACGATGAATCCCGCCGGCGATTTCTTGACGTTGAAGCTGAATTTTCCGAGGTTGTGCGGGTGAACGAACTCGATCTCCTGCTGGTTCGGGAGCTGCATTTTGACGTCGTTCGGGATCAGCGGAAAGACCATCATGCTGATCTGCGTTCCGAGCAGCGGCGCGCCGCCGAGATCCGCGGGGCCATTGGCGTTGACGAGATACGGATTGCGGTTGGGTTCGAGTTTGAGCTCGTAGCTGCAGGTCGAAAGAAGCGATTGGAGATACTCGTGTAGCTTTTCCATTGTTAGTCAGGTTGGTTGATGATTTCGCGCGGAGCGGGCCGGCGACCGGGAGGCGAGGGAGCGCCAAAAAGAGAATATCATGGCTAAACAATGTTTGTCACTCTTTTGTTTAGTGGTCGGTGGTCAGTGGTCGGTGGTCGGTGGTCGGTGGTCAGTGGTCGGTTGTCAGTGGTCGGTTGTCAGTGGTCAGTGGTCGGTGGTCAGTGGTCGGTGGTCAGTGGTCGGTGGTCAGTGAGCGGGGAGCCGTAAGCAGTGAGCCGTGAGCAGTGAGCAGTTCAAAACAATCCCAAATCCCAAATCCCAAATCGCAAATTGAAAAAGGCGGTAGCGACAGGCAAATCGACTCTTTGGTTCAAGATTCAAGATACAAAACATACAAACCTCACAGGTGCCAATCGCAAATCGAAAATCGCAAATCGAAAATGGATAAAGGCCGCACGCTTTCGCGTCACGGCCTTCAACATGATCGTTCTGACGTTCAATTACGACGGAATGACGAGTTCCTGTCCCGGGAAGATCCGGTCCGGATTGTCGATCTTGTCGCGGTTCGCTTCAAAGATCGCCTGCCACGTAACGCCGTATTTGGAACCGATCTTGCTCAGGTTATCGCCCGACTGCACCGTGTAGGTGTTCGCCGCCGCTTCCGGAGCCGAGATATTCAGCACGAGATCGCCCGACTGAAAGTTCGGATCGATGCGGCCGTATTCGTCCCAAAGCTGTTGCTTTGCATCCGCGCTCGGCGCGGCGCCGTCGATGTGAAGCACACCGTCGCCTTCGTTGATGACCATGTCGGCCACTCCAAGGCTTCCTGCAAGGTCGATCAACGGTTGATATTTTTCAGCTAATGACATTTTCTTTACCCTCCCGTTTTATTTGGCTTCCGTCATCTGATTCTCAACTTTGCCCGGCTTCGCTTCGTTGATCGCCATCATGCAATCGGGAAGCTTGCCTTTCGGGTAGTTGCCGCGCGCGGTTGCGACGCCGTCCTTCACTTCAACAGTGACGCCGGTGCAGCCCTTCGCTTTCAGGTTTTCGT
Source organism: Acidobacteriota bacterium (assembly GCA_029777145.1). The sequence goes on from JAKOSS010000812.1 coordinate 5,809, forward strand.
CGATCTTCTTCTGGACATCGGTGTCCGTACCGCTCGACATGTTCGCCACCGGAGTCGGGGTGCCCTTGTTCGCATTCGCGTTGTTGGCAGGCGCGCTGCCTCCGCAACTCGCTATGAGAAGTGAAGCAAACAAACTCAAAACAGCAAAAAATTTCATTTTGATTCCTCCAAAATCCTTCCTTGTGTTAAGACTCAATCATTTTTTCGCCGATCCTGGATACGCCGAGACCGGCATTCTAATTTCGTTTGCCTGCAGACACACCGTCCGGCGGCAATCGATATCGAACTTGGGGTATGTGCCGAATAGTTTAACCTATTTTCGGAAAATATCTAGTTAATTGTGAATGAAAAAACCTCATCTGCGATCTGTTTCGCGATGTCGTACGAGTTCAGATCAGGCCGGATGATGTAGTGCCAATCGGCGAGGCAATAGACCCGCTGTCTTTCCTCAAACAACCTCATCGTCTCGGCCTTATTCCGTGCCAGCGGACGAACGCGGCGCGAATTCACGATATTCAGCCAACAGCGTTCGAAACTCGTTTCGAGCCAGATCGATGTCAGGCGATGGGACCGGATCAGTTCGCGATTCGACTCGATCGTCCAGGCGCCGCCCCCGAGGGCAATGATCCGCGCGTCGCCGGCGATGACGTCGGTCAGGACCTCGCTTTCGATCCGGCGAAATTCACCGATACCGTGACTTTCGACGATCTCGGCGATAGTTCGGTGCTCGCGTTCGATGATCGCCGAGTCGAGATCGATCCGCTCGCAGCCGATTATGGACGCGAGGTGTTTGGCGACGGTCGATTTTCCGACGCCCATGAATCCGGTCAGGACGATCCGAGTATCATCAGACATTTGAACGATTCTCAGGGGTTTTCGCGTCAACGGCAAACGCTCGCGAGCGTCTCGAAGAACTCAGGAAAAGAAACGCCGGCGCATTCGGCGCCCACGATCTCGGTCTCGCCCTCGGCGAAAAGTCCCGCAACGGCGAACGCCATCGCGATCCGGTGGTCGTCGAAACTGTCGATCACGGCGCCTTTCAATCGCGAGCGCCCGACCCGGAATCCATCCTCGAACTCCTCGACATCGGCACCCATCCGTCGCAGGTTCACGACGACTGACGCAATGCGGTCCGATTCCTTGACGCGCAGTTCCGACGCGCCGCGGACCTCGATCCCGCCGTTCACCTGCGTCCCGAAAACAGCGAGGATCGGGATCTCGTCGATCACATTCGCGATGATGTCGCCGTCGATCAGGTTCGATTCCGGATCGCCCGGAAGTTCCGCCGGTGCTTGAACCCGGAGGTTTCCCGCAGGTTCGCATGAGCTTTCCGAGTCGTCGAATCGTTCAATGTTCGCGCCGAATCGCCGCAGAACGTCGATCACGGCCGTCCGCGTCGGGTTCAGCCCGACATTTTCGATCGTCAGGTCGGATCCGGGAAGACAACTTGCCGCGACAAGAAAGAACGCCGCCGAAGAGACATCGGACGGAACCTTGAAATCGCGCGAGGTCAATCGCGAATCGCCCGACACCGAAACCCGGCCGGATTCGTCAACATCGACGTCGACGCCGAACCAACGAAGCATGCGTTCGGTGTGATCGCGAGTCAAAGGCATTTGGGATTTCGGATTTGGGATTTGGGATTGGGGATTTGAAATTTCGGATTCTGGAATCTTGGAATCTTGGAATCTGGAATCCGTCGTGGAATTCTCGGCTCGTTCCGCGACCGACGTCACGCCGTCGGCGTAAAGTCCGGCAAGCAGCACGCAGGACTTGACCTGTGCGCTGGCGACCGGCATCGCGTAATCGATCGGACGGAGCGCTTGGCCGCCGCGGATCGTCATCGGCAATTTTCCGTCGTTCGATTCGATCGCCGCTCCCATCGATGTCAGCGGTGCGATGACGCGTTTCATCGGTCGGCGCGACAGGCTTTCATCGCCGATCAACGTCGTGTCGAATTCTTGGCCGGCGAGGATCCCGGAGACCAGTCGGACGGTGGTTCCGGAATTGCCGCAATCGAGCGGCGTTTCCGACTCTTTGAGTCCATGCTTCCCGACGCCGTGAACGACGACGGTCGAGCCGTCGCGCTCGGACCTGACGCCCATCTGAGCAAAACATGCCAAGGTCGATGCGCAATCGACGCTCGAACCGAAATTCGTGATCGTCGTCGTGCCCTCGGCGATCGCCGCGAACATTGCGGCCCGGTGCGAGATCGACTTGTCTCCAGGAAGAGCGATCGTCCCGCTCAGTGAAGTTGCCGGTGAAATCTTCATAGGGAAAAAGGGAAAAAATAAAAGGTAAAAAGTAAAAAGGCAAGACGGAATTCAAGAATCAAAAATCAAAATTCAATGCTCAAGATTCAAGAATCAAGAATCGAGAATTAAGAATCAAGATCCAAGGTTGCAAGGTCACCAATCATCTTGACGCCCATTTTTTTGAATCATGAATCTTGAATTTTGAATAGCGTTACTTTTTACTTTCGAGAAGCTGCTCGAGCAGCCTAATCTGCTCCTGCTGCAATTCCACGAGTTCGATCCATTTCTGCTCGCGCAGATCGTCGAGCTTGTCATGGATGTCGCGGATCTCGAGCTCCGCCTTCAGGTTCACTTCGTAATCGTGAGCGGCGTCGAGCCGGTCCCGGGCCGCCTGGCGATTCTGCGACATCATGATGATCGGCGCCTGGACCGCGGCGATCATCGACAAAAAAAGGTTCAGGAGAATGTACGGATACGGATCGAACGCGCGATTCAAAAGGAGCAGCGAATTGATGACGACCCACGCGATCAGTACCGATCCGAAGATGAAGATGAACGTCCACGACCCGCCGAAGGTGGCGACGCGGTCCGCGATCCGCTCACCGAACGTGCGATCGTCGTCGTACGCCTTTGAAAGGTTCCGACTGACCTGTCTGCGCTCGACGAACGATTGAACCACGCGCCGTTCCCGCTCGGTCAGCTTTTCCCATTCGCGGCGCAGAAACTTCTTTGCCAACTGCTCGGCCCTCTCGCTCATGTGCAGTACCTCCCGAATTCTCAGAGTTGCCGTTCCGTTGCCGAAACCGTCAAACAAATCATATCCGAACAGATTTTGACACCGAAGCCGAAAAGCCGTCGGTCTTGACATAAAAGCCGTGAAAAACGAAACTTAACAACAGTTTCCTAAAGACCGAAACGCATTTTCCGTAAATGGCGAGCGACAACGAAACGAAATTCTCGATCGTGAGTACCATCGAAGCGATCGACGAGGCTGTGGTTCGAACCGTCGATTTTGCGACGGTCGCGGGTTTCCGCGACGATGCGATCTTCGGAATCGACATGGCGGTCCGCGAGGCCGTGGCGAATGCGGTGAAGCACGGCAACAAGCTTGACGCGACGAAGAGCGTCGAGATCACCTTGGTCGGGCTCGGAAACGGGATCGAGATCATGATCCGCGATTTCGGCGACGGTTTCGATGTCGATGAGGTCCCGGATCCGACGAATCCGGAGAATCTGCTCAAGGCGTCCGGTCGGGGGATACTGTTCATGCACAATTTTGTCGATCAGGTCGCGTGGGAGCGGCATGCCGGCGGAGGCATGATCGTGCGGATGATAAAACGGTTGGTCTAGTTTTGTTTTCGCCCGAAATTTGCTAAATTTCATCTAAAAAATTGCAATCAAACGCTTACTAATTCAATAGGAGATAAACATGGCTGAACTTAACATTTCGGAACGTCAGGCTGGCGACATCACCATCCTCGACATGGATGGAAAGGTGACGATCGGCGAAGGCAGCGTTGCCCTCCGAAACACGATCCGCCGTTTGCTCGGAGAAGGCAAAAAGAAGATCCTGCTCAATCTCGGTTCCGTCGGATACATCGATTCGAGCGGTATCGGCGAACTCGTTTCGAGCTTCACTGCGGTCAACAAGGAAGACGGCAGCCTGAAGCTCCTCAACCTGACGCAGAAGATTCAGGATCTGCTTGCGATCACCAAGCTGCTGACGGTGTTCGACGTTTTCGAGAACGAAGGCGAAGCTCTTGCCAGCTTCAACTAAAAGGTTCAGAGTGAATCTCAAGGGGATGAAGGAGACGCGCTTCGGCGCGATTTCCTTTGTCCTTTTTTGTTGAGGGACATCCTGAAATCGGGCCGCCGCATCTTTAACAAGCGGCAAACAAACGCATCCGGACGCAGTCTGCGGCGATCTGCATCGCCGAAGTCAGCGTTCAAGCTACGAGCGTCATGAGAAAAGCAGTATTCGTCCTAATCATGCTCATCCTGCCGCAGGCATTGCTTGCACAGGGCAATTCACAGCCGTTCGATCTGACCCAGTACGGCGTCAAGATCGAACCGGACAGGCGGTTGATCGTCGTCTCGCTGGCTCTCGAAGCAGCCGGTCTCGAGACGCCGATGACCGACAAGGGTGCCGAATTCAAGAATCGTGTCCGTGCCGATTTCGAAGGGCTTTCTCCGGAACTCGTGCAGAAGATGAAGTTCTTCATCGAACAGTACCGCAAGCGACATCCGGCGGCGACTCCGGCCGAGGTCGCGGCGCCGTTCATTTCGATGGCGTACTCGCTCGGACCAGTGCCTGATCTGAACGAACCGACGCGCGCGACCGATCTGCCGGGCGATCTGCTCGAAGTTCTCGATTTCTCGCCGCTCGTCAGACAGTTTTACCGAAGCATCGTGCGGCGCGGCGAACAGTCGTACACGGTTTCGCAGAAGGTCGAGGAATACTACAAGGAATATCAGGCGCTGGGCGATTCGATGCGGCCGACCGCCGTCCGCATGGTCCGTGACATGCTTGCGTACCTGCACACGAAGCCGACGCTCGTTTACACCGAGGCCGTAAAAACCGAGATCCAGCGCGGAAAGAGCAAGACCGAGAAACTTCAAAGGACCGAGTATCGCGAACATGAACGCCGGTTCTTTGTCGTCCCGGATATGCTGGCGGCGCCCGGAACCGT
>JAKOSS010000813.1 GCA_029777145.1 Acidobacteriota bacterium
GAGTGAAGATGGAAGCGAAAATGGAAAAAGAATACATCAAAGGCGGCGAGTTTCTGATCAGTGAAGGTTCGACCGCGACTTGTTTTACGCCCGAGGACTTTACCGACGAGCATCGGATGATCGGCGAGATGGCCCGCGAGTATATCGACAACGAAGTCGTTCCGCAGCTTCCCGCGCTCGAGAATCACGCCTGGGAAGTCGCCCGCGATCTTCTCAAAAAGGCCGGCGAACTCGGCCTTCTCGGGGCAAACATCTCCGAAGAACTCGGGGGGATGGCGCTCGACCAGACGACCGGAGTGATCATCGCTGAAGCCGTCGGACGCGGCAGCGGTTTCGGATCGACGTACGGCGCGCAAACTTCGATCGGTCTGCTTCCGATCTACTATTGGGGATCCGATGAGATGAAAAAGGAATGGATCCCGAAGATCATCTCCGGCGAGTGCGTCACCGCATATTGCCTGACGGAATCGGGTTCGGGCTCAGACGCGCTCGGCGCGAAGTGCGTCGCGAAGCTTTCCGACGACGGCCAGACCTGGACGCTCAACGGCGAGAAAATGTGGATCACGAACGGCGGATTCGCCGACGTTTACATTGTTTTCGCGAAGGTCGACGGTGAAAAGGACAAGTTTTCGGCGTTCCTTGTGCCGCGTTCGGACAACTGCCGCCCGGCGGCCGAAGAACACAAGATGGGCATCAAATCGAGTTCGACAACCGCCGTCGTGCTTTCGGACGCGAAGATCCCGGTCGGCAATCTGATCGGCAACGTCGGCGACGGTGCGAAGATCGCGTTCGGCGTGCTCAACGTCGGCCGCTTCAAGCTCGGCGCGTCGGTCACCGGCGGCGCGAAACTCGCGATCCACGATGCTGTCCGCTACGCGAACGAACGTCATCAATTCAACAAACCGATCTCGTCGTTCGGCGCGATCAAACACAAACTCGCCGAGATGGCGATCCGCACGTGGGTTTCCGAAGCGATCACGTACCGCACGGTCGGGATGATCGACATGCTGATCGGCGACAGTTCGGACAACACGAAGAAGCTGCAGTCGATCGACGAATACGCGGTCGAAAGCTCGATCAACAAGGTCTTTTGTTCGGAGGCGCTCGATTACGTCGTCGACGAAATGGTCCAGATCTACGGCGGTTACGGCTACTCGGCCGAATATCCGGCGGACAAGGCCTATCGCGATTCGCGCATCAACCGCATCTTCGAAGGCACGAACGAGATCAACCGTTTGTTGATCCCGGGACAATTGATGAAGCGCGCGATGAAGGGCCAGCTGCCGCTGATCCAGGCGGCGAAGGCGCTGCAGGACGAGATCATGAGTCCGCAGATGTCGTTCGACGATGACGATTCAACGCTCGCGATGGAGACGAAATTGTCGGCGAACGCGAAAAAGGTCGCGCTGATGATCCTCGGGACGGCCGCGCAGAAGTACATGATGGATCTGCAGAACCAGCAGGAAGTGCTGATGAACTGCGCCGACATCATCATGAACGCCTACGCGATGGAGACCGCGGTCCTGCGGGCCAAGAAGGCGGCCGAGAAGGGCAATGCCGACCGCGAGATCGACATGGCGCAGGTGTTCTGCAACGACGCGATCCAGCGGATCGAGATGTCGGCGAAGAACACGATCGCGGGCATGCTCGAAGGCGACGACGCGAAGATGC